>CAYJHL010000017.1:0-21481 GCA_964369585.1 uncultured Treponemataceae bacterium
ACATTATCAGCTTTCATTTTTATTTTCCCCAATTATTAATTATTAATTAATAATTGTTAATTATAAAAAAATGCTTAAGCATTTTTTTATTCGTCCCAAAGGTCTTCCCAGTCATTTGCTTCTTCCCACAAAAATACATGACCTTTTACTAATCGGCATTTTTTATCGATTTTTGCAATCGCTTTCATTTCATCATCGGTTAAAGGGTCTTCCATAACTGCCTTAAAGTTTGCATCGATATTGCGTGGATTTGTTGAAAATGGAATAGGAATTGCTCCAAGCGCACTTGCCCACTTTAAGCAAACTGCCGCAGGATGAACTCCATGGTTTTTTGCAATTTCAACAATTACTGCATCTTCCATATCAACAGTATCATTTTCAGTTCGATCACGCTCGGGTCTTCCTGGTGATCCAAGAGGACAAAAACCAATAGGAATCATTCCATTATCAATAACATATTGTAATAATTCTGGTTGTTGAAAGTGAGGATGCAATTCAAGTTCATTTGCATAAGGCTTAATATTCGCACATGGTAAAAATTGCTCAAACTTTTTAATTGTCATGTTTGATGTTCCAATTCGTTTTACCAATCCCATTTCTACAAGTTCTTCCATTTTACGCCATGTTTTTACAAAATTTTCATTTATGTACGGCTTAGCATCAGGACTTCTTGAGTCAACGGTGCAATGAGGTGGGTGATAATTAGGAAATGGCCAGTGCACAAGATATAAATCTAAGTAATCAAGACCTAAATCTTCAAGTGTTTTTTTACATGATGGAATTACATCTTCTTCTGCATGTTTGTCATTCCAAAGTTTTGAAGTTACCCATAAGTCTTCTCTTTTTACAACGCCTTCAGTAAAAAGCTTTTTGAAAGTAGCACCAATTACATCTTCATTTCCATACACCGAAGCACAATCTATGTGTCTCCACCCTGCTTTTATTGCATACTCTACAGCTTGTGCAATACTTTCATTACTTACACTGTCTGAGCCAAAGGTACCTAAACCTACTTTTGGTATATTGTTCATAATACTCCTTTGTTAATGTATAATTAACACTATATAATTATTTTTTTTCCCATGTAATGTTTCAAAAAATTGAAACCATTACACCTTTGCCCAATAACAGATAAAAGTATATTTTCAGCTATATCTACTTCCATTATTGTTTGTTAATTATTCATTATTAACTGCGTTTAAGCAATTCTTTTTTTGCGTACAATCTATTCCATTTTGCGCAAAATTGTGTTATACTTGCTTATATGAATATAGG
The DNA here is from genome assembly GCA_964369585.1 of uncultured Treponemataceae bacterium. Lineage (GTDB taxonomy): Bacteria > Spirochaetota > Spirochaetia > Treponematales > Treponemataceae > CAYJFX01. The sequence continues at coordinate 1,276 of CAYJHL010000017.1, forward strand.
TCTCGATATCACCATAGACGATGCGTATGCAAGAGGAATTGCAAGAGGAATTATCCGCTATGCAAAAAAAAATCTCGATTGGAAGCTTCTCGGTTCAGATTGGATGTTTTCTTCTGGTGAACAGAACAAATTAGATGGGATTATTTCTCGTATTGAAAACCAAGAACAAATATATAAAATCCAAGAATATCATGTACCAGTTGTCGATATTGCGGGAGCGTGGAAACACACAGACTTTTTTGAAGTTCATAATGATGAATTTGAAACAGGTCAAAAAGCTGGGCGTTACTTATTATCATTAGGGTATGAAAATTTTGCATGGGTAGGAGTATCAAAGGTTAGATGGTCTACATACCGATACGAAGGATACTTGAGTGTATTATCTCCTAAAGTTACAGAAATCCAATCATGCATACTAAAAAAAGATTTAGATTGGTGGGAAAAGCTTGACTATGAATTAGAAACATTATGCTACTGGCTCGGAGGCTTAGAGAAACCAACAGCTCTTTTTGCAGCAAACGATACAATAGGTTTAAAAATTACCCATGCATGCACAGCTGCAAACATTAGCATTCCTCGTGACATTGCAATATTAGGCGTAGATAATGAAGATATTCTTTGCGAACTTGCGCAACCATCACTTTCAAGCATACGTGTTGATTGTGAGTCAATTGGATACAATGCAGCAGAATTATTAAACAGTTTAATTCACCCAACAGGGAAAAACTTTCAAAACATTGAAAACAAAGTGGTGTCCCCCCTCGACATAGTAGAACGAGAATCAAGTCGAATGATTATTGCAAAAGACCCTTTTGTAGAAAAAGCCCTAAATTTTATAAAGAACAGAGCTCACAAAGGAATTACCGTAAATGATATTATCCAAGAACTACCTATATCTAGGCGTAGTCTTGAGCAAAAATTTTTTATAGAAATGCACAAAACATTGCACTGCGAAATAATAGAAACAAAGGTCGCATATAGTAAAAGGATCTTAAAAGAAACAAATCATCCTCTCGATATTGTTTCGATAAAAAGCGGATTTGGATCTTTACAACGGTTCCATACGCAATTTAAAAAAATTGATGGTACTACCCCTGGAGAGTGGCGCAAAAGAAATCAAATATAACGTATTTAGTTATTTTCAATTTGGAGAAGTTGTATTCGTAAACTTTGTGCAAATTGGGTCTTGTCACTCAAGCGAACAAATGAAGAAGCTGCAATATCAGGAATAATACCGTCTGCTAAAGTAAAAAGCTGCCTAGTCTCTCCAGCTCCCATCTCTGTTATTTGGGCAGAAGCATTAACGGGAACAAGGTTCGAATCAGAGGCAAGTTGAGATTGAATAAATCCTGACACCATTTCTTCTATAATTGAGCTTGCAAGGTTATTTTTCTTTGCTGACTGCCTGGCTGACTGCAAAGGAGACTTTACATACGAAAATTCCATTACCACAACAGATGGTGCTACTAGGTAGCGATTTTCACGAGTGCTACCCGAGGGCATAAACCATGGCGCATACGAGTTTTTTGCAGAGTCGGAAAGCTCTTCATAATCGCTAAAAGGCATAAAAGTAAAAATAGCTGAATTGTTTTCCATTGCCCTTTTTATATCATCTTCTGAAATATCAAGCCATGAAGAACTAAGAATCCTTTTATTTTCCCAATTCACAATATAACGCAAGGTTTCCTGTACTTGAGGAAGATCAAAAAAGGAATCAAAAGCATCACTTGCAAGCAATTCATTCCCCTTTGCATCAAGAGCTACTTGCTCTAAAAAGGCCTGTATTGTTTCATAACTTTCAATACCATGCATGGTTTCAATCATAGCTGAAAAAAACTGAATCAACGATTCATCATCTCCCCCAGCGCATAGTATAGGAGCCACAACTCCAGCACTTTGTCTATTAGCAACAATATCATCTGCAATTGCTTCGAGATCAATAAAATTTGTTGGTATAGCTACTCCTGAATTGCGTAAATAATTTATATTATATGAAAGCTGAAAATGATCAAGTAGTATAGGAGTTGCAGTAAGTCTTGAATTTGTTTGAACCGCTGTACGAACTGAAACGGGCATTAATAACAGATTTTTTGTTTTAGCAGTACGCACATAGGGTGCAATTGTGTCCATATTTTTGCTATCCGTTGTAAAAAGAAGGTTTTGCTTCACGGGCACAGTCAATTGATCTTCGAGTGGCTTCGATGCATCAAAAACTACGGGCTTCCAATCAATATTACGGTTATCGAGCCAGGTAGTTATCACGCTAACAACATCATCAGAAAGGCCATAAAAGCCTACTTCCATTGTATTAAATGTTGCACCTATTTTTAAATAAAAGAAAAGACCAACTGACAGTATTCCAACCCAGAGAGCACTTTTAATTATACGTTTTACATTTTTCATACTAATAGTATAACACAAATTTCACAAACTGTGTAAGTTTAATATAACGAGTGTTCGCTAGAATAACGCAGCCTTTTTTACGTTATCAGCTGTTTCTTTACCTACTAACAACTCTATAAGTGTGAAAATACATTCTGCAGAAGTACCAGGACCTTGCGATGTTATAAGGTTACCATCAACAACAACCTTTTCAGTGCAGTACCCTTGTACATCTGCATCTTTAATATACTTGTCTTCTTTTTCCATTCCAGGATAACATGTAAATTTCCTTCCATCAAGAAGCCCTAATGGCGCTAACACAATAATAGGGGCTGCACAAAGTACCACAACTAAGCGATCATTCGACAGTATGGTTCTCAATAATTTTTCGGTTGATTGATGCTTTGAAAGGTTAATACTCCCATTTAATCCACCAGGTAACAGGATTGCATCAGGCATATCTATAGTCATCGATTCGTCTAAAACACTTGAAATACAAAGGTCTGCCTCAATAACAATACCTCTTGAACCTGTTATTTTTTTATTATCACTCATACTTATTGTCTTCACAGTAATTCCTGCTCGGCGCAATAAATCGACTGGAATAACAGCTTCCATCTCTTCAAATCCATCTGCAAGTAAAACAAATACGTTTTTCATACTTGTCATTATAATAAAATTGCGGTATTATGTATATATGAAGCAAGTATTAATTATAGACGCACCACCACTGTTTCGAGACTTCCTAAAAGAGAAGCTTTCTTCTGTTGGTATTGAAGTTTCAATTGCAAACGGACGACGCGATGCGTTTACGAAAACAATATCTTCTCTACCAGATTTGATTATCATTGACTTCCAAGAATCATTTACTGAGTTAATGGACTTTTTACAGAAAAAACGAGATAACCCAAATGCTGTTTCAATACCAATTATTATTACAGGACCAGCTCTTAGACCTGATAGACTTGCTCAATTATTGCCCTATAAAGTTATTAAATACTTTAACCGACCTATCAAATTCGATGTATTTTTCGATTCAATAGGACGCGTTTTAAAAACCTCTTTGTCAATCGATACTACGCTCAGTATCATGGAAACACACTTAAATGACAACATCATATTCGTTGAAATAGCACAAGGGCTAAATCGAGACAAAATTGCAATGATTCGTTATAAGATTAGCGAAATGATAGATGCAAATAAGTTATCAACACCAAAAATAGTACTTATGCTAACAAACCTAACGCTAGGTTTTTCTGATTCAACAAATCTTGAATTACTTTTAAATAATGTTATAAGTGATCAAAGAGTACGCCACAAGTATATTAAGATTCTTTCTCTTGACCCATTTACACGTGATTTTATTAGAGGTCATGTTGAGTACAACGACCTTGAAGTAGTAGATAATCTCTCCGGTGTTTTAGCCACATTAATTAATGAGCGCGATGACTCTGACCTTACTGGAACTATCGCAGACAAAATCTTAAGTGCAACAGAAGACGCAGGGGAAGGCTTAGTCGAAATGCGCTTCTTCTCTGAGACAGGAGTACTCGAAACTGAAGGCGGAGAAAACAAAAAACTCCTCATTGCGATTGTTGATGATGATGCTGTAGTTCGAACTTTACTGGAAAAAGTCTTTGCATCCCTCAATGCCGATGTGGTTTCATTCCCAGCAGGTTCTGAATTCTTAGCTGCAACAAATAAAAAAGTATTTGACCTCGTTATTCTCGATGTATTTATGCCTGGTATTTCAGGATTTGATATACTAATGAACCTACGTGCAAAACAGTACCCAAGTCCTGTAATAGTATATTCAAATGCAACCCAAAAAGCCTCTGTAGTTCAAGCATTAAGTCTTGGCGCAAAAAGTTATCTTATTAAACCACTTAAACCAGATGCAATTATACAAAAAGCAATAGAAGTCCTTAATTCGAAGGTTTAGTCCATGGATGTTGCGGATAAAAATTCGACTGCAATAGATGGGCAATTCCTTGCAAATACCATTCACGAATTACGTACTCCTATCCAAACAATAAGTGGGTCACTAGAATTATTAAATGAAACTTCGCTAAGTGGAGAGCAAAAAGATTTTCTTCACCAAATACGTTTTAGCTCAGATGTACTTTTAACACTCGTAAATGACTTACTTGATTTTTCTAAAATTAATTCTGGCAAATTCACTATTGAACAGATTCCTATTAATGCTGTTGAAATAACAGAAAAAACAGTCGAGATGCTCTCTACAGAAGCTCACAGCAGGCACTTAGAGATTATCACCGATATAGATTATACTATTCCAACATCAGTACTAGGCGATCCAACTCGAATAAAACAGGTTCTCCTAAATCTCATTAAAAACGCAATAAAATTTACCCACTCCGGATATATACATATAAAACTTTCTCAAAGAGTTAGCAATTCCATCTTATTATTTGAAGTACTCGATACAGGTATTGGCATTCCAGAAAAAAGGCAAAGTAAAATTTTCTCAGATTTTTACCAAGTTGATGCATCTATCACAAGAAAGTACGGCGGAACAGGGCTTGGTCTTTCAATATCAAAGAGCCTTGTAGAAGCCATGGGCGGAAAAATTGGCATGAAGTCCCAAGAAAATCATGGCTCTCTTTTTTGGTTTTCAATTCCACTTATAATCGACAAAGGCTTTTTTCCACGCTCACTTATCGAAGATAAAATAAAACTAGTGTCTCAATTAGACATTCCAGAAGACACATCTATTTTGCTTGTTGACAATCAAAAGTTAGCGTTAAAAAGCTTACATTCTAAATTAGAGACATTAAAATTTGCGAAAATAGAAGGTGTGACATCTGGGAAAAAGGCATTGCAAAAAATGAAAGCTGCTGCGGCAAGTGGGAATCCATACACCCTTGTATTTATCGATATGATTATGGACTCAATGGACGGTTGGAACTTAGCTGCTGCGATTAAAAAAAATCCACTTTTAAATAAAACAAAGTGTTTTTTAATGATACCCGATGGAAAATCCGATTCTAAAATTCGTGAAAAAGCATTAACCTATTTTGAAAACTACATTTACAAACCTATAAAGTTTCAATCGCTTACAAATTTATTATCAAATTACTTTAATGTGCCTTCTGAGTTTGGTATTATCGATTCATTGGAAGAATTACCTAATGCTCATCCCCAAGAAAGAGAGCCATCACATTTACTTGCAGAGAATAAAAAAATTCTTATTGCAGAGGACCATCCAATAAACCAAAGACTTATGGAAAACTTTGTTTCATACTTTGGAGCATCTACAATAGTTGCCTCAAATGGCCAAGAAGTTATTGATATTATTACAAAAGATGCGACTTTAGATATGATTTTTATGGATATCCACATGCCAATAAAGTCAGGTGTTGAAGCAAGCAAAGAAATACGCGCTCTAGGGTATAAAGGAGCAATTATTGCTTGCACAGCAAATAATGATAGAGACGATTTTAGAGCTTATGAAGAAAGCGGGATGAATGATATACTGACAAAGCCTTTTAAAAGAAAAGATGTTGGAGCTATTTTAGCAAAATTTGCTGCAAATCAATTATCTGAAACAGAATCTAAAACAAGTGCAAGTACTGCATTTAAAACTATTCTTGGAAAAACAGAAACAAAAGACTTCTGGGATTGGAATGACTTCATGGATACTGTCGGCGGAGATATTTCTCTTGGAAAAGAATTAATTTTACAATACATCACACAAACCGAACAATTCCTAACCCTTGCAAGTGAAGCCCAAAAACAAGATGATTTTGTAAGCCTTATTTCTATAGGCCATACATTAAAAGGAAGTTCAGCAACTCTCTCGCTTGGAAACTTAGCTAAAATTGGATCTGCCATTGAGAGGGCAGGAAAAAACAAAGATATGCAAACAATAAATATGGGTTTAAGAACGTACACAGAGATATTCGCAAACTTTAAACAATTTGTGGAGCCATAAAAGGAGAAACTATGCACAACATAACAAACTATCACACACACTCTACCTTTTGCGATGGAATACACACCGTAGAAGAAATGGCAAAAGCAGCATTTGATGCTGGAGTTACAATACTTGGGTTTTCTGGTCATATGTCCTTTCCCTTTGCATCATTTTGGCACACAGATACCCGTAATTATGATGCCTATATTCACGACATAGAAGCATTAAAGACAGAATATGAAGGAAAGATGGAAATTCTCCTTGGGGTAGAAGCAGAGCATCTCCCCCCCATTTCCAACTGCACAAAAAACACCTACAAACAATTCAATCTTGACTTTATGATAGGATCTGTTCACTATCTCGTAGCAGAAGATTCTTTAGGTGGGGGGTGTTTTACCGTTGATGGGCCAGCTAAAGAATTTTTCGAGGGAATACAAACTTATTTTAAGGGAGATGGCAAAAAGGCAATTCAGGCATACTTTTCAGCCCAACGAGACATGATTCAACACGGAGATTTTGACATAATCGGACATATCGATTTAGTGCGCAAAAGAAATGCCGAGCTTAAAATTTTTAACGAAAGTGATTCATGGTACCGAAACGAATTAAAAGAAACGGCTAAAGTTGCTGGAAAAAGTGGAAAGGTTGTAGAAATAAATACTGGAGGAATGACAAGAGCAAATATGCAAACGCCGTATCCTTCTCCAGATTTTCTAAAACTCTTAAAAGAACGTGACACTCCAGTTACTATAAACTCAGATAGCCACAGTGTTAATTCTATTGTTTCGCATTTTGATACTGCTATAGAAATAGCAAAAGCAGCTGGTTATAAAGCCACACACTATCTCTCCAAAGGAGAGTGGCATGAACAAAGTTTTAAATAATTCTGTTAACTAAAGCGTCGAGCTTTTTCATCCTTTGTTTTGCATTCAATACAAAGAACTGCATAAGGAATAGCCTCAAGACGTTCATCAGGGATTCGCTTACTACAGCGCATACACAAGCCATACTTCCCTTGCTCAATTCTTGCTAGCGCATTATCAATAAGGCTTAATCGGTTCATTTGCTGAGAACCTACAGCTTCAAGCATTTTTCTATCGATATCATCTGATGCTATGTCTACAACATCTTTTGATTCCATTGTTTCAACAATTTCTCGAAAGTCTGCATTATTCTGCATCAAGGTATCCATAATCTCTTCTTTTGATTCAGCAAGCAAACCTTGCATTCTTTCTGTAAAATCTTTTTCCATTTTCCTATTCTCCCGTAGTTGACAACGAAGTACAATCTGATTAAAATTATAAAGGTGATTGAAAAAAAAAGCAAACGTTTTTTGCGTTTTTTTGACTTTTTTTTACATTCTATCTCGATTTTTTCGTCGAGAATAATAACCCATGGAGGAATTGTGGCTAAAGAAGAAGCAATTGAAGTTGAAGGTATTGTTAAAGAAGCTCTACCAAACACTATGTTCAGAGTAGAACTACAAAACAAACACGTAATCCTTGCTCATCTCTCAGGAAAAATGCGCAAACATTACATTAGAATTGTGCCAGGTGACCACGTAAAAGTAGCATTGTCACCCTATGACTTAAATCGAGGAAGAATTATTTTCAGGGAAAAATAAACCTCTTATTTACGCACCACTACTTAAAAACATGTTTTAAGTCTAAACCAATACTCATATTGGGTCAGTATTTTTATGTTTTAATTCTAACAACTAGGAAAATAGGGTTCCCCTATTTTCCTTTTTTATTGCTTTGTTCCTCCAATAAGGCCACCTATACTTTTAAGAACCCCTGATGCTCCATTTACAACAGCAGCAATACATAAAATCGGCCCAATAGGGAATAGAAGAAGTGAGAATCTAAAAAAGAATAGACCTGCAAGTAATGTTATACCATACCTAATAAGAGCAAAAAAATAATCAGTTCGTGTAAGTGGTTCTGTTCTTCGTTGATACGTATATGTTCTTCTATAACCATTTGAATTATTCATATCGGATTGTGTCGCTTGAGAATACCACTGCCAAAAATCATCCCCAAATGGACTTTGTCCATATCCTTGGTTATAGGACGACCTCTGTGATTGTGCATAGGCATCTGCAGATCCATACATGTCATACTGACGTTTTTTTTCTTCGTCACCTAATACAGCATATGCGGCACTTATTTCTTTAAATTTGTCTTCACTTACCTTATCACCTGGATTTTTATCAGGATGGTGTTGAAGAGCTAGCTTTCGATATGCTTTTTTAATTTCATCCGCTGTAGCAGTTTTTGAAACACCAAGCGCCGAATATAAATCATTCATAGCCTAAAGATACTCAAAAAAAGAAAAGATGGCAAGTATTTTGATAGTATTTTTTGCATATTTCTTTATTAAGAAAAATCTTAATAAAGAAATATGCACATACAGTATAGAAAGGCCTCTATTCTGCTCGAAGTGAGGTATTTTTTACAACTACATCATGACTTGAGCCTTCACTGATGGAAGCTTCTGAAACAAGCGTTATCTTCGCTTTTTCTTGCAGTTCCTGTATACTCAAAGCACCACAATTACACATAGTGTGCCGTATTTTATTCATAGACATTGTCACATTATCGTGCAAGGTTCCTGCATAGGGAACATACGAGTCTACACCTTCCTCAAAAGAAAGTTTTGCTCCGCCACCCATGTCATAGCGTTGCCAGTTTCGTGCGCGGTTTGAACCTTCGCCCCAGTATTCTTTTACATAGTTTCCATTAATAATTAGCTTGTTTGTAGGGCTTTCGTCAAAGCGTGCAAAATACCTACCGAGCATTACAAAGTCTGCTCCCATCGCAAGGGCTAAAGTCATGTGATAGTCGTGTACAATACCGCCATCTGAACAAATAGGAATGTAAACACCTGTTTTTTCAAAGTATTCGTCTCGTGCTGCAGCTACTTCGATTGTTGCAGTAGCTTGGCCACGACCAATTCCTTTTTGCTCTCGAGTTATACAAATAGAACCACCACCTATACCAACTTTTATAAAATCTGCTCCAGCCTCGGCTAAAAACATAAAGCCTTCTTTATCTACAACGTTTCCAGCCCCTATTTTTACATCTTGTCCAAAGTTCTTTTTCACTTCTGCAATTGTTTTTGATTGCCACTCAGAAAATCCTTCAGATGAATCGATACAAAGAACGTCTGCGCCTGCTTCTAAAAGAGCAGGAACTCTTTCCATGTAGTCGCGCGTGTTTATACCCGCACCTACAATATAGCGTCTTTGTGAATCCAGGTTTTCAAGCGGGTTTTCTTCATGAGCGTCGTAGTCTTTTCTAAATACCATTGATTTTAAACAGCCATTTTTATCTATGATGGGAAGAGAGTTAACTTTGTGCTTCCAAATAAGCTCATTTGCTTCACTTAATCGTATTCCATCTAAACCTGTAACCAAGTCTTTAAAAGGTGTCATGTAATCTTTTATTTTCGCATCTTCACCAGCAAAGCTTAATCGGAAGTCTCTGCTTGTTAATATTCCAACAAGCTTTCCGCCTGCACTGCCATCTTCGGTAATTGCAATGGTAGAATGCCCTGTTTTTTCGGTTAATGCTACGGCATCTGCAAGTGTGTTTTCGGGTGAAAGATTAGAGTCGGAAATAACAAATCCCGCTTTGTGGTGTTTTACACGAGCCACCATAGCTGCCTGGTCTTCAATAGTTTGAGACCCAAAAATGAATGAAACACCACCTTCTTTAGCCAAGGCAACAGCAAGCGTATCATTTGATACAGACTGCATTATAGCTGAGACTAAAGGAATGTTCATTGAAAGAGAAGGTTCTTCGCCTTTTTTATGTTTTACAAGTGGAGTTCTCATCGATACATTCGATGGAACGCAATCGCTGGAAGAGTAGCCTGGTACTAGAAGGTACTCGGCAAATGTTCTTGAAGGTTGTTCGTAATAGTAAGCCATATACTATTATAAAGAACAGTATATGACTTGTCAATACATTTAGAATCTATACAAAGCACTTATGCCAAAGGTGCTTAAATCCAATAAGTTTTCAGAAGATTCAACATGAATATCAAGTAAAAAATCTTCAGCAAGAATAAAACCAACACCAAAACCTGCTAAAAAAGTAGTAGTAAGATGAAAGTCGTATTCTTCTAAAGTAGACTTTGTTGAGGTAACATCTGTTTTTATAACAGTACTATCCCAGTTTAGGCCATACGATAAACCACCTCTATACTCAAACCAATCTGTTGGTTTAATAGAAATACCAATATTTAAGCCAGCATACGTATCATAGGAGTCTATAACTCTTTTATCATTTGGGTTCGTTGTCTCTGCCTTACCGTCTGAATCTGGTTTTGTAAGAGAGGTAACGGTATCTTGCCTTCGGGCATAATCAAAGCCGGCATATGGTTCTGCTAAAACGAGAATTGTATCTTTTACCCAAGCAAGAGAAGCGCCCCCATCAATTCCTATCGTATAATTTTTCCTATCACTAAAAACAGCTTTGATTGTATTTGAAGCATCGGGTGTTTCTGTACCATTGAGCGTAACATAGGTTTCCTCTGGGTTGCTCAAGCTCGCTACATCTACACCTACATTTATGCCTGTTCGCAAAGTTACAAGAGGACCAAAGGCTACTGGAAATTCTATTTGCGGAAAGGCAAAGAAAGTTACCGCATTTTTTGCTTCTGTAACAGTTGTAGATCCATCTGAATCTACATAAGAGTCAGTAATACTTGTAGTTCTATCATAAATAAAACCAAGTGTCGAATAGAAATTATACACTCCAGAAACTCTGTGCGAAACCCCCAGCTCATATTCTTCTTTTGTAGACTTTTTACCAGCAATAGCTACAGCATCTTCAATTGTTTTCGTATCATTCCCTGTTTTTGAGGTTCTCGTATGAAAACCAAAGTCATCCCAACCAAACGCAATACGCACATTAAAAGAAGAATCGTCTGTTCTAGTATTACTCGTATCTGTTGTTATATTTTCACTTGCTTGTTCATCTCGGAATGCATTTATTTGATAATCGGCGATAAAACCGACGGCCATATCTTCTTTAATTGGCGTTGCCCAAACTCCCTGCAAATTAGGGCTATACACCACTCCCCCATCTCCAAGATAGCCTGTAGAAAAGAATTGTCTACCTATATCAACTATCCCTTTTGCGTGAATACTATCAGCTTCAGTACCCATTGTAAACATTGTGGACTGCCTACTTGCAGAACTTGCAAAGCCCGTTCTTGGATCTGCAGAAAAAAGTGACATAGTAGGATCAGCAAAAAGGGCCGATACAAACATAAGTGCAGCACAACCTAATAATTTTTTTTTCATTTTAGCCTCCAAATATGTTATGAACACACAATTATATAAATAGTATATACCAAAGATACAAATCGGTCAATGTGTTTGTTTTTGAATAAGTGTTATTTTCCTGTTAACACATTTTCTAAAAAACTTACATATATTTCCCATGAGTATTCTCCATACCCCCCAGCCATAACATGCACTTGCGGAATTCTCTTTTCCCGAAAAAAGTCATATACCAATAAATCTCGCTCTAAAAGCATTTCTTTAGTTAACGCTAGATCCTTTGTTGAGTCTAGTTCATCTTTTTCATATGGGTCAACCCCACCTACTACAATTACTATTTCAGGAGTTTCATACCTTTTTTCCATTTCCGCCAAGGCGTCTTTTAGTTTTTTCACATATAAGTTTTCTTCACCTCGAGCAATACCAATATCGATATCACTACATGTCCATGAAGGGTTATACAATCCATCAGAGAGATATTCAGGAGAGTCTAGAGGCCATCCTGTTTTCATGTGAATACTAAGGGTTCGGATAGACTCATCATCTTTTGTTAAAAAAGCTGTTCCATCACCTTTATGTGCATCAACATCTATAATCCAGGCATTTTTTATTCTTTTCTGCGATTGTAAATATCGAGCCATTAGTACAACATCATTTACCAAGCAGAATCCACTTCCGTAATCGTCCATTGCATGATGACTCCCACCACCCAAGTAGTATGCAAAACCCGTATTTAAAGCGAGTTCTGCAGAATCACAACAAGCACGTGCGTTTATAAGATTTTGTTTTACTAAATCACTTAATGGTGCAACAGCCTTTAAAGGGTCATACCGATTATAGCTTCCATCTTTGTTTATTAGCTCGTAGGTGCGTATAATTTCATCTTCTGCATTAGAACCTAACAATACATCAACATAGCGCTCAGAATGGCAAAGCAAGAGCACATCTTTGTTTAAGGGAATATTTGAAGGAACGGTTATCCAATCCGAAAGCTTTGCATTTTTCATTACTCCATGTAATAACTTTTCGTAAACCATTTTTGCTTTATTATAACGAATAGGTATAAGTATCCCATAATCGGTATATCGTGTATCGCTTTCTTCACTATAAACAATCATAGTATGAGTATACCATAGAGTAAAAAATTTGCAATAGCATTTTTTTCATATTCTACCTATCCCTTAATGCCGATATTGAATTGAATGGATTTTATTTTATAAATGTGATATATTTGTAGTATTATACTACACTCATTTGGAGGTTTTTTATGAACACAAAAAAAATACTTTTTTGTATAGCGATTTTTGCACTATGTTTTTCAGCATTTGCATATAATCCCCCTTTGGCAGGAGAAAATGTATTTAACTTTACTAGCCCCTCTATGCTTTCAGGAGAAGCATCTGTAGCAGGTGGTTCTCTTTTTCAAGTATACCCTGGTCATGTAAGTATTAATCCTGCAATTTCTGCAGGAGAACAACGGATAGTTATTGATGCTTCATACACAGGTCTTATCGGACAAAATAAAAGCCATAGCTACGGGCAAGCTTTTAGCGCGGGAACTATTATTCCATCTCGATTTGGAGTTTTCACCGGTAGCGTACAAGGTATTTTTGTTCCATTTACTGACATGAACTTTCAAGATAATGTTACAATACGAACAGCCTATTCAAAAGACATTCTCGATAATTTGTACGTTGGTTTAGGTCTCTCTGGAACATTTGGTTCCGACTGGGCAGTAGCAGGAGATATAGGCTTTTTGTACAAAAAAGAAACAATTTCTTGGATACCTTTTATGAGCGATATTAGGCTCGGCGCTTCTCTTACACAGCTAGGAAAAACATATAACCCAGAAAGTCTCGGAGTTAAAGATGGAAACAATGATACATCTGGTTTCCCTGGCATGATTACTCCAAAGGTTGGCTTTGCAGGTACACTTTTTGAAACTGAACAAATTATATCAGGATTATCTTTTGACCTTTCATTTCCAACATTTCAAAATGTTATTTTTGATACAAACCTAAGTTTCCTACTTTTTAATATGATTAATATTTCAACTGGTTGGCAGTTTAACTTGGTGGAAACATTAGAAAACAAAGCAAACTTTTATCCAAGCGTTGGTGTAAGTGTAAAACTTAACATAACTTCAAAAGAAGATTCTCTATTGGCAAAACAAGGACTTGCACAAAACGAAATTATTGCCTCTGGAGCCTATAAGCAATTAAACAATAATGTTACAGCTGTATCCGGAAGTGCAGCCTTATATCTTGGGTTGGAAGATACACAAGCCCCTGAAATTAAGTTATGGGAGGATGAATAATGTTTCAAAAAAAATCTATACGCATAGCTACTATAGTTGGCGCAATTTTTATAATCGGCGGGATAGCGCTATTTGCTCAATCAAGTAGGGCTACAGAATATATTTCCCCAAACAATGATGGCGTTCAAGACGAACTTACTATACCTCTTTCAATAAGTGATACTCGTTATATAAGCGAATGGGCATTAGTTATTGAAGATGAAGAAGGAAATGAAGTACGAACCATTGGTAACAAAGTTGCCCTTCCAGAAAGCTTAACCTTTTTTAGTTTTTTCAAGCAGCTTTTCACGCCAAAACAAGGTGTTGTCATTCCTGAATCTGTTACATGGAATGGGATTTTAGACTCAGGTGAAGTTGCTCCAGACGGAACATATAGTTATTACGTTCGGGCTTCTGATGACAATGATAACAAAAGCAGAACACCTTCCTTTTCTGTTGTTGTAGACAATACAGCGCCAGAAGCAACCCTTGACCAACCTTCAGAATCTTCAAAAATATTTGGAGGAAGCAATAAAGCTGAGTTCTCAATTGAACAAACTGGTTCTGTTGAAGATTTATGGACAGGCCAAATTATAGACAATGTTGGCAATATAGTTAGAACATTTTCATGGAAAAACTCAGCACCAAAAAATATAGACTGGGATGGAAAAGATAATAACAATGTAGCAGTTGCAGTTGGAGCGTATACATACAAGCTTACAGCAACAGATAGGTCTGGAAACGTAAATGAAAGTGCACAAATCAACAATATAATTTACGATGCAATTCCTCGTGCAGTAAATATGATGGTGCAAGGAAGCCCTTTTTCACCAAACGGAGATGGGTCTAAAGATACTATAGACATTCTTCCTTCTATGTCCACAAGCGCAGGATTACTTAATTGGGAGATTGTAATAGCAGATGCAAGAGGGAGCACAGTATTTACCTTTGAAGGAAGCGATGAGCCACCTCAAAACATAGTTTTTGACGGAAAGTCAATTAACGGTTCAGTTTTAGCCGATGGAAACTATAAACTCACCTTTACAGCCCTCTTTAGTAACGGCCAAGAATCTATTATCAACAGAAATATTACTGTTGACAACACAGAGCCAGTTGCGGTAGTAAAGGCAGATAAAACTATTTTCAGCCCTGATGGTGATGGAAGATTAGATACACTTACCATTTTCCAAGAAGGATCAAAAGAAAAAGCTTGGACCGGAACTATCATCAATGAATCAAACGAAATTGTAAAACAATGGGATTTTGGAGAAGTACCACCTACATCAGTTGAATGGAATGGGGTTACTGAAGACGGGCAAATTGTTGATGGATTCTATAAATATGTTCTATCAAGTACCGACCTTGCAGGTAATACAACTGAAAAACAAACAACCGCCATTGAACTTAACACAGGAACTACAGAAGTTATTCTCACCGTAAGCCCTGATGCATTTAGTCCAAATGGTGATAGAATAAAGGATACTCTTGTATTCTCGCCAATTATTAGAACAAACACAGGCATTGCAGAATATGCACTTTCTATACTTGATTCTAGCGGTCAAGCGGTAAGAACTTTTTCAGAAAAGCGAAGCCTTCCGAGAAGCATTGAGTGGAACGGTTTAACTGATGAGGGAGTTCGTGCTTCAGATGGTATGTACTCAGCAGCATTATACACCCTTTCAAACAATGGTAGCGAAACGAATGTAACAACACCAAATTTTGAACTAGACTCAACATACCCAGAAGTAACACTTAGTGCACCTTATACACTCTTTAGTCCTAATAATGATGGAAAAAGAGATAGCATACCACTGACCATACAATCAAGCACTGAAGAATTATGGACTGCAACTATTACTGCAAATACTAATAATGAAGTTGTAAAATCATTGAGCTGGAATGGAGTGGTACCATCATCATTTAACTGGGATGGAACAGATGAAGCTGGAAATGTTGCCTTAGATGGATTTTATACCTTTGCAATATCCAGCACCGATAAAGCTGGAAACACTGTTGAAACTTCAATTGAAAACATTGAAATTGACAACAGAGCGGCAACGGCATACATTACAATTGAACGAGAAGCCTTTAGCCCTAACAATGATGGTGTACTAGATAATCAAACATTCACTATTAGAACAAGTGTTGCAGAAGGAATAAGCTCTTGGGCATTCTCAATAAAAAACACTTCGACAGGAGCAGTAGTACAAGAATGGAATAGTGATGACCAAGCAAATGTTCCTCAAACTATTCAATGGGACGGTGTATCTATGGATGGTCTCCTTGCAGAAGGTACACTAACAGCAAACTTACATCTCGATTACGAAAAAGGAGATGTTGTATCTGTTACTTCAGCCCCATTCATAAGTACTGTAACACCACCAATGCTTTCAATTCAAACTGCTCCAGAATATTTTAGTCCTGATAATGATGGATCTGATGATGATCTGTTTATTAGGCTACAAGGACAAAGCATTGTTCCGCTAACTTCATGGTCATTTGAAATACAAGACCCTCAAAACAATAGGACTTTCTGGTCAACTTCTGGTAAATCTTCTATTACTGAAAGAATTATTTGGGATGGGCGAAGTAACTCTGGGGAGCTTGTGCAATCTGCAGTAGACTATCCGTATGTATTCACGGTAACAGATTCTGTTGGAATGACAACCACTGTTGAAGGCATTATTCCGATAGATGTTCTCGTAATTAGAATTGGCGATGTTCTTAAAATGCAAGTTCCGTCTATTATCTTTAGAAGTGATAATGCAGACTTTGCAGGCAAAGACGTTGACCCACAACGAGGCTTAGAAAGATCAGTTATAGACAACAACGAAAGAGTTCTCAAACGTATTGCAGAAATCTTAAATAAGTTCAGAGACTATAACGTAACTATTGAAGGTCATGCAAATAACATTAGTGGAACAGAAGCAGAAGAAACATCAACTGCAAACGGAAATATTCCACTTGTACCACTCAGCGAAGACAGAGCCGAGTATGTAAAAGAAAAGCTTGTTGAATATGGCATCAATGCAAACCGCTTAAGCACAGTAGGCATGGGAGGA
This sequence comes from uncultured Treponemataceae bacterium, assembly GCA_964369585.1. GTDB lineage: Bacteria > Spirochaetota > Spirochaetia > Treponematales > Treponemataceae > CAYJFX01. The sequence continues at coordinate 18,246 of CAYJHL010000017.1, forward strand.
CGTGTCCCTGTTGCAGCTTTAGATGACAGAGAAAACTGGTGGAAAAACAGACGCGTAGAGTTTATTCTCAATAAGTAGTTTCTAAATCCCTTGCACCTGACAGTGCAGGGGATTTTTTTCTTTTTTTTAAATCCTATCCTTGACTTGTTTCTATACATAGTATATACTAACAACATGAACAAAAACTACTTTTATTATTACTACTTTTCTCAAACGCATACAGGGGCATATCTGTAAATGAGATAATAGTATAATACTATTAATAGACAAAGGCTCCTAATTAGGGGCCTTTTTTTTGTGTAAATAAAATTTTAGGAGAAATAAAATGATTGTTGTATTAAAACCAAATGTAGAAGAAAGTGAACTCCAAGAGTTCTTAACAATGCTCCATGGGAGGGGCTTAGATACACACCTTTCCCGTGGTGAAAATACTACTATTGTGGGACTGGTTGGAGACACCGTATCTATAAACGAAAAAAGCTTAGAAATTCACCACCTTGTAAGCAAAGTTATGCGTGTGCAAGAACCATATAAAAAGGCAAACAGAAAATTTCATCCTGAAGATACACTCATTACAGTAGGAGACAAAGCAAAGGAAACAGATTTTATAATAGGATCCAATAGGTTGGCTGTTATGGCAGGTCCTTGCTCTGTTGAAAGCGAAGAACAGCTTATGGAAATTGGAAAAGCAATAAAGCTGAGTGGTGCACAATTTCTTCGCGGAGGTGTTTTTAAGCCCCGCACATCTCCCTATGCATTCCAAGGAATGGGTGGAGACGGCATGCGCTTAATGGAAGCAGTAAAAAAAGAAACAGGACTTCCCATTGTTACAGAAATTATGGCTATAAAACAACTCGAAGAGTTTGATAACGTAGACATTATTCAGATTGGGGCAAGGAACATGCAAAACTTCGACCTACTAAAAGAACTTGGCACTTGCAATAAGCCAATTCTATTAAAACGAGGTCTTAGTGCAACCATCAAAGAGTTTTTAATGTCTGCAGAATATTTAATGGCAGCAGGAAATAACGATATTATACTTTGCGAGAGAGGTATCAGAACATTTGATAACTATACTAGAAACTGCTTAGACTTAAGCGCTGTACCGTTCTTAAAAAAAGAAAGTCATCTTCCTATTATAATTGACCCAAGTCACGCATGCGGTATGGCTTGGATGGTCGAGCCATTAGCGAAGGCTGCCGTTGCGGTAGGAGCAGATGGGCTCATGATAGAAGTTCACAACAATCCAGAATGTGCACTGAGCGATGGAGAGCAATCTGTTACGCCTCTTGAGTTTGATGCCATTATGAAAAAGATTAAAGCATATGCTAAAATTGAAGGAAAAACACTATGAAAACATTTGGCTTTATAGGGCTTGGGCTAATGGGAGGCTCGTATGCTAAGTCCATCAGACAATGCGCAATTGCAGCTAGAGCCTTTATTGATGGCGGTATAAAACTACTTGCCTGTGATAAAGATGAAAAAACGCTCAAAATGGCACAAGACGACGGAGTAATTGATGAAGCTTTTTTGCCACACAATGTTGATGAAATGCTTAAGAACTGCGATATTGTTATTATTTGTTTGTATCCAAAGCTAGCCTTGGATTTTTTATTAGAACATCAACACAGCTTTAAAACTGGTTCAATTATTACCGATATTGCAGGCACAAAAGCAGCCCTTGTAGAAGGCTTAAAAGATTTTAAGAGAGAAGATGTTGACTTTATTCCCGCCCACCCAATGGCAGGAAGCGAAAAAGAGGGCTATATGCATTCTTCTGCAGATATTTTCAAAGGCAGAAATTACATTATTCTTCCTTTAGAAAACTCGAAAAAAGAAAATGTTGACTTCTTAAAAAATCTTAGCCTCGCAATGGGATTCAAACAAATCATTGAAACTGATGCAAAAAGCCATGATCATAAAATTGCATTTACATCACAGCTTTGCCATGTTATAGCATCTGCTCTTGTAGACAGTGCCGAAGACACAAACATAACGGCCTTTGGTGGTGGAAGCTACGAAGACTTAACGCGCATTGCAATGATTAATGCACCTCTTTGGACAGAACTTTTTATAGAAAACAAACAAGAACTTATTGACCATATTGAAAAATTTGAAAAGTCACTTACTGTTTTAAAAGATTTTGTAAAAAGTTCTGATGCAGACAACATGAAACAAAGTTTACAAAAAGTACGTGAAAAACGCATAGCAATGAGCACAAAATAATACAATCATCGGGGCATTGCTTACTATGTCCCGAAGTGCTCTCTACAAAATATCATCAAGTAATTTTAAACAATCATCATATGGTAATGGATGTGAATAATAAAAGCCTTGAATATATTCACTTCCGCAACTTGTAAAAAAGTCTGCTTGCTCTTTTGTTTCCACACCTTCTATAACAACTTTTCTGTCGGTATGACGTATTGCCTTTAAGAAGAGTCTAAAGAATTCCTCGTAACTTTCTTTTGCTGTTGCTAGCAATACCAAGCTTCTATCAATTTTTATTATTTCAACTGGCAAGTGTAATATTAAACTGATATTTGAATAGTCCACACCAAAGTCATCCACTTCAAACATAAATCCTTTTTCTTGCATCTCACGCATTACACCACTAATAAGCCCAGCATCGCCAATAAGGGTGCGCTCTGTAATTTCTATCTTAATTTGTTTAGGGGAAACATTATACATATCCAATATAATCATAATTTTTGAAACAAGGTCATGTTCTAAAAATTGTGCGTAAGGAAAATTTATTGAAATCGAATGTCCATCAAGCTTAGATCCATATCTATTCAGCAAACCTCGTAAATCGACACAGACCTTTTCTAATACCATGTATGTCATGTTCACAATTAATCCTGTTTCTTCTGCTAAAGGAATAAACTCATCAGGATAAATTGAACCCAGCTCCTTTTTCATGCGTAAGAGAGCTTCTGCCCCTTTAAAGGTTTTTTCTTGAGTAGAATAAATTGGCTGATAATGTACTTCAAAGCCATCATTATCTAGAGCATACTTAATTCTATCTATAACACTATTACGCCTACTCATTTTTTCACAAATGGTAAGATCATGCATGAAATTTGTTCTATACTTTCCATGTTTTAATGACGATATTGAATAGTCAAGAGCAGAAACCAATGGCTTAGCCTCCGTGCCAAATTCAGGGAAGTCAACACGTGCATACACTACATTTACCGTCATTTCTTTTTTGCTACTTTCACCATAAAAAGGAC
>CAYJHL010000018.1:0-20785 GCA_964369585.1 uncultured Treponemataceae bacterium
TAATGCCATCGTAATAGCGGCTAACAAAGGTAGTTGTTCTGTTTACAAGGTTTCCAAGGTTTCCAATTAACTCTGAGTTCAACTTAACTTGAAAGTCTGACCAAGTAAACTGAGTGTCTTGTTTTTCAGGTCTATTATAAAAAATATAAAAACGCCATGCATCTGCAGGGATACCTGATTCTTTGGCATCGCTACCAAAAACACCAACACCCTTAGATTTACTAAACTTTCCACCTTCGTAGTTTAAGTATTCAGAACTACTCATGTGGTAGAGTTTTGTCCAGTCTTTTCCACTACCAATTAGTGTTGAAGGGAAAATAACAGTGTGGAATGGAATATTATCTTTTCCAATAAACTGAAATAGGTCTACGGGTACTTTTGCGTTTTCAGCTTCTGATTCTGATGGAATCCACCAAGATTTCCAATCTGGAACTTCGCTTTGTGGAATTTCACCTTTGTCAGCTTTTTCTTGCATTTTGTTTGTGAGTGCATTCGTTATAGAAATATAACCAATTGGCGCATCGAACCATACATAAAATACCTTGTTTTCAAAACCTTCTTTTGGTACAGGGATACCCCATTTTAAGTCTCGTGTAATTGCTCTTTCGTGTAAGCCGTCTCTAATCCAAGCCTGTGTCATTTGAACGGCATTTTTTGCCCATCGACCTTTTTCACTTGTATCATTCATCCAAGGACCATATTCTTTTTGAATACCTGGAAGGTCAATGTAAAGATGTTTTGTGGACTTCAATGCTGGTGTGCTAGAGCAAGTTAAACATCTTGGCTCTTTTAATTCTGTTGGTTCTAAGAGCTTACCGCATGCTTCGCATTGGTCTCCTCTAGCATCATCATAATCGCAATGAGGGCAAACGCCTCTAACATAGCGGTCTGCTAAAAATCTATCGCATGTTGAACAAAATAGCTGTTCAATTGTTTGTTCTTTTATAAATCCTCTTTCATCCAAGGCTTTAAACATATCTTGCACAATTACTGTTTGCTCTGGCTCTGATGTTCTGCCAAAATGGTCAAAGTTTATTCCAAACCATTCATAAATTTCTGTATGTATTGCATTGTAATAATCGCATAGTTCTTTTGGAGTTTTGCCTTCTTCTATGGCTTTTGTTTCAGTTGCTGTTCCGTATTCATCGGTACCGCATACATACATTGTGTCATATCCGCGGCTTCTACAAAAGCGTGCAAATACGTCTGCCGATAAAACTTGAATTAAATTCCCTAAGTGTGGAATATTATTTACATAGGGGAGTGCTGAGGTTATAAGTCGTCTATTCATAGACAACAGTGTACTATTTTTTTTGTTTTTTTGCAACCGTCTTTTTTTTGTTAGTCTTTATAGTGAGAGAAATACTTTTTTCCGTTTCAAAACTTGGAGGTAAATCAATATCCCAATAAAAAATACCGGTATGGGCCTCATATTGACCTTCAAATGAATCTTCTTGTCCTAAGCGATATGTGTAATATGGCTCTAAAGACAAAGCACTCGCTTCATTAAGTTCAAAAATAAAGTTCATATTAGAAGTAGCATCTTCAAGCCTTAATAATGAAACAGCATCTTTGTATACTGTTTGATTTTCGGTATTTGGCTCATCTCTGTTATCGCTACTTACTACTTCCGCAATTACAGATTCTTTTTTTCCCTGTGTGAACGATATATTGTTTTCAACGGCAAATTTTGCTTTTAAATGTATAGTGCCTTCATTTTTTAAAATATATTGGACTAAAATACCATTTTCATTAAGGGTGTAGTTTTTCCTTAAAGTTATAGGTATTTTGTCATCACCCCAAATACATGAAGCACTAAGCCTAATATTACTTCTTGCTCTATTAAATGATACCTCAGTATAGGTTATTGTAGGGAAGGCTGTTGTGGAACATACCTTACCCGTTGTCATTTTGTTGTACTCTGATTTTGTTAATAAATGATCGACAAACATTTTCTTAGGATAGGCATCTTCTATTTTGTCTATTTTTTGAATACGCTTACTTGCAAGACAATAATTAATACCGGTATTTATGCAATCTAGTTCGAAAAGCATTCCGCCTTTTTGGGAAATAAATGCATTAAATGTATTAAAGAAACAGAGATACTCACGGTTACCATCATAATTAAAATCAAATGAGCTTGTATTCTCTGTAAAGTCAGTTGCTTCTCTAACAAGTGTTTCTGCTTGTAAAAGACTTCGGTATGCGTTTTGCAATAGTTTTTTATCTCTTACGCCGCCTTTACCAGTAAAAATATATGCTGAATGGTTTTGGGCTTCAAAAAGAAGCTCTCTTGCTGCCTTTTTTCTTGCCTTATCTCCTCTGCATTGATTTACCAAAGTGCTTGTATACATCATCCTAGAGTAAAGTGCTAATGCTTCTGGATAAACAGCAAGAAAATCTCTAACAGTCGGGTAAATATCTTTTGTAAGAATATCTGAATGAGCAACACAAGGCTCTGTTGCCCATACAGCAATTTCAGACCTACAGCCTGCTGGAATATATGATTTATGTTGTTTTGAATTAGCCTTTAAAAAACTATACGGAAGGGTAAAGTCAACTTCGTCATCACCATCTATAAGTTGTATAAAATCATCAAACCATTTAGAAGCTATAAGCGATAAAAAAGTATCTACAGAAAAAAAACTAGCAATAACATTAGATGTTTGTGTTTGTTTTATGTTATGTAAAAATTTTAAATACTCTAGGGCCGATTGTTTTATATGTGGTTTACAATCTTGATGCAATGGAATTACTGTTACCGCTCTACCAAGATCTTCAACAATATGTGGAATAAATGTAGATTGTGGGTTTAACTGGCGTTGAGGAATAATTCTGGAATCTAAAAAAGTATATTCCATCGCACAAGTATTAAATGATGAAATAAGGGAAGGATCCCAAATACTTTCATTAAGGAAAACTCCACGAGGTTTTTTACCAACAAGCTTACGAATAAGTGTTGTTAAATTTTCTATTTGGGCAACTCTATCGGCAGGTAAAATCAATGGTAAAACAGGTTCGCAGTATCCGCCTCCTAAGAGTTCTATTTGTCCTGAAGCTGTTTTTTCTGATAAAATAGTAATTATTTCTGGATGATTATTTCTAAGCCATTCTAATACTACGCCAGGTATAAATAGCATCAAGCGTATTTTTGGGTGGCTGCACAAAAATGAGAATATTTTTTTGTATTTGTTTTGGTATATATCTTTTATGTTGTCCGCTATTTGCGCACCATCATTTGAGAAATTTAATCCAAAGCATAAATTAACAGAATTCATCTACACTACCATGATATACTATTCTTACTTTTTTTTAAAGTAGATTTAACCATTTTTTAGAAATTAATTAAAAAAAAAGTTACTTAGCCATGAAACATTCCAGCCGTATAATGCAAGGATAATGCATGCCATTGTGATTAGCATTAAAGTTACAGTATTAAACCGAGAAGAAATAACAACAGATGAGTTTTTTCTGTTTACGCAGTACATTAAAAATAGTAGTGCGTAAAAAGCACTTACAGTCAATATAGCGATTATAAGTGATTCTGCAAGAGTAATACCTTCAGTTATTGCAATAAAGACAGAAAAAAAGCTAAATGTAAAATCTCTTGCGTTTGCTTGAAACATAGATGGCCAAATGCTTTCAAGTATAAAGGTAAGAGTTACTAATAGTATGAGAGTTACAAATGGTGTAACTATTTGAAAGTCATATCGAATGAAAATAAATGTTACTATTGTCCACATTAATGCAGTGATTATTATAACACAAAAAAATGTTTTAATATATGATATTCCAATTTTTGAAATTGAATCTGGATATTCAAGTAAATCTTTTAATCCAATACCATATATAAGACAAACGGACGTAATAATTATGTACATAAAAACTGTTTGAAAAATCATTTTGTTTCCTCCTTACCTTTTGAGAGAAATACAAATGGAAAAATTACCATGAATAATGCTAATACTACAATTGCTCCTGGGATAGTACTCCAAAAGAATGCATAGCCTTCAAAAACAAATATTGGTAATTGAATGATAGCTATTCCTGTTCTTGTTGGATAAGAAATAGTTCCAAACGCTAAGAACTCTCGAAGAAAAAAGAAAAATAATGCAATTGCTGCAAAAAGAAATAATATTTTAAAAGATTCGCTTCTTTTTTGTGCTACAGACTCTGTTTCATTTGTTAACAATGCATCAAAAGCTAGAATAGAAAGAGGAATTAAGTATAAAATATATCCAAGAGTTAATCCTATTATTGGTGAAAAAAGAGTGATACCTTGATGATATAACAGTGTCACTAAACCTGCCATTAATAATAGCAATGAAAAACGATATTTTGATTCAATTGTGTGAATATATGATGAAAAAAGTATGCACGCAGAAAAGATTATAAGGGTTCCAAGAATTAATACTAACCCATATCCAACGTAAGCAGGTGTTGGAATAAAAATCGATAAGTTGGTAATAAGAAAGAGTAATGTAGTTTTTTTTGTCATTCGTCTGTTTCCTCTTGTGAAAAGTATTGTGAGAATACTTGTGAAATCTTATTTTCCCAGTACGATATTTGATTATCAGTTATTCCACGCCTATTAGTGTGTGCTGTAGATATAAAGCCTGCTATTCCTGCAAAATCTACATTCGAATTTTCATGTAAAAACACTGCGGTTACAGGGCCTTGAATGCCCATAATTCTTATGATACATGCTTCTGCAGAAACAGTATGCTTAGGTTTTACGCTATAAAATGTTCCCATAGAGGATAGGGTGTTGGTAATTTTTAATGGTTCTGAAACAGTGTAGGTATCTTCACTGTACGCATCAAGTACTTCTTGTACTTCATGTGCTAAAGCCGCACTTGTACTAGATTCAAGCATGTGAGCAATGAAGAATGTTAGTGCAGTTATTAGAACAAAACTCACTAGTGAATACTGTATCTTTTTTTTATCACTTCGTTTCACTCTTACCTCCGACCTTGCTCTGTTGAAAATACTTTTCGTAATTTCGAAACATAACATAGAGTTTCAATTTGCTGTATAATCGGACAGAGTATATTAAGTACAAGAATAACAAACACCATTCCAACAGTTGATGTTCCCGCACCACAAATGAAAAATCCAAGTATTCCGGCTGCAATACCATACATTATTTTTCCTATTAATGTTAATGGTGCTGTTCCAAACCACCCTATTAAGAAAAAGGCGCAAAACATTGTGCCTCCAGTAAAAAGGGCTAAAAGTATATCTCCATTTCCAACTATATCTGCATATGGGTATAAACTAAACATATATACTAAAAATGCATATACAAATAAAAATACTATTGGAAGAACGTAATCAACTGTCTTTGTTAAAAAAAGAATCATTGATGCTATTAATGTAAATACATTAAATCTGAACGCAGGAATAACAGATTGAGAATCCCAAAATAAAGTCATATATCCCTCAGGTACAGAAATACCAAAAGGATTAAAAAAAGTTGCATTCAAAAAATTTGTAACTCGAACATCAAAGCGCGATACATTTAAAAGACCGTCACTAAATAATTTCATTCCAACATTGTGTTGTTGGAGTGCTTCTGGATCAATTAGAAATTCTGGAAAATAGTCTGGGGCTACAAAATATAACACAATTACGGTTAATGCAATGGTATTTATCCAAGACTGAGCAAAACTCATAAAAATCATTCTTTCAAAAAACAGTATAACTAGTGTAATTAAAAAAGCTGCAATTGGAATGTAACCGGTTGGAACTATAAGTCCAATTATTACTCCTTGGAGTAGAGTAGCCCAAGATATACGCAACCCTTTTTTATAAATTAAGTTATAGGCGAGCTCTGAACATATAGCTGCTACAACTATAATAAACAAAAGGCTAAGAGACTCAATACTTGAGGTTACTGCAAGCATAATAATATGAGGAAGTAAACAAAGTAATAATACTTTTATCATTTCGTTTATGGAAAGATGCGAACAGCAAAATGGTGCTAATGTAAGGTTATTATATTTTTGTCTCATTACTATCCTCTTTTATTGTCGTTATCGTCTGGAACAGCGGCAGCCTAGATGGGCAAGTGGTATTACATAATCCACATGCATCACACATAATTGCTGACAAGCGAATTTCTTCTTGGGGTATAAAATTATTTACTTTGTAGCTGTATAGTACATCGGGTAGCAATCCTGCAGGACAAAACTTCCTACATAGCCCACAGTGTATGCAAAGTGATTGTTCTTGGTCGGGAATTGTATCAGACGATAAAAGGGTAATAGTTTTTAAATATTTTGTTACAGGAATATTCATGTCATTAATTGAAGTACCTTTTATGAGCCCATTAGTAACAATTTTTGATGGGATCTTTTCTGTTCCCCCGCATTCTTCTAAGAGTCGCTTAATAGGAGTTCCAATTCTTGTAACAAACATTTTTGATTCATGCAATGCAGGTCCATTCACTTCTACAAAAGTTTGAGTAAAGGGTAGGGCATATACAATACCATAGTATGTGGCTAGTGCTGTTGTTGTGTCTATGCAAAGCTGCATTTGTGCAGAAATGTGTTCAGGTATTAATGATTTATTTTTTTGAATAAGGGATTGTAATTTGCGGGGTGAAGCATTAGGAAAAAAATCTGAGTCAACAGGTATAAAATGGTGCGGCGTGTCGGCTAGTATTTCAACAATTGATTCGTCCCCAATAAAATTTTGATTTTTGCTATTATAAAAAAAGAGTATGCCGTCAGCATTCATTGCACGAGCACTTATAGCACAACCTTCAAATATTTCCTTTTTATATGCCGCGAGCATTGTCTTTGTTATTGAAGCACTTGGGTCAAAATCATATAATAAAACGCCAAGCGTTTTTTCCTCAGCTTTTAATGCTTCAATTTGGGCCGATAATGATCCAACATTGATATCTACAGTGTTTATAACCCCTTGTTGTTTGATTTGTGTTACTAACCGAGATGATGTATCGTATTTCCAACTACGTATTTTTGTTTCTTTTCCTGTATGTGTAAAAGTTCCTAAAAGTCGAATAACTATGCATTCCGATGTAGTACCATTGGGCATTTGGTATTCTTCGAAAGCTTGTATTGTTCCAGGAATAGGGGAGTGAATATGCACGCCTTCTTTGTTATTTGATGCAATTAATTGGCCTTCATCAACAGTATCTCCAAGTTGCACACAGGCTTGGCATTGTGTTTTGCCATCTTGTTGAAGTGATACATAGGCTGTTGAAGGCATGTAGGCTGAGTCTATTTTTACATATGTATAGTGTGGAAAATGGAATTTCTCATTCTTTTCTGCCATAATTTATTGCCTCTTCATTTTTAAAACTATTAAAACATATGCCATAAAAGCACACATAAGGAATAGAAACAGTATTGCACTCATAGGTGTAGAAACAGTACCAGCCTCAGAATACGTAACTCTGGAAAAGCCTTTTTGATTTGCAAGAAGCTTTTCTGCACCAGCGTAATCTCTTGTTAATGCAGTGCTAATTATACGTTGAATATATGCGTCATCAAATTGTGCAATAACTTCTGTTTTTTCTTCAATAATGTTACCGTTTCGGATGTATTCTATTTGCTCAATGCTTTCCCCTGGAAGCACGTAGTTAGTTACATCATTACTTAGCTTGACATACGGATAGGTTTCAAAATGCCAAGCAGAACTTACAAAATCGGTTAAATCTGGGAGCCTATCAAAGGTTTCCATGTGCAATGTTTGTTCATAACTTTCTGCTGAAAAATTATCGGTTATAGTATACCCTGAAGGGGATGGAATATGCAAGGCTTTTTGAGTATTTTTTTTCTGAGGTTGTATGTTCACAATAGCTAATACCGTAAGTAAAAAAATGGCACAAGATGCAATTAAGACAAATTTTGAATTAAAATAAGTCTGGATGCGAACTGTCTTTGAAGAGTGTATAAATATTGGTTGAAATAATGAAGATTCATACTTTTTTTGTTTTATGCAATTTAGTAGATACATTGTAGACATTATCAATGACACAGTACATAATAAAAGTACGAATCCCCGTAAACCTAATAGAAATGAACCAACAAATAGAAGGCTACAAGCTACAATGGTGAAAATATTTTTACGCATTGATTGCAAAAAATATTTTCTATTCCAATATTTTTGTATGACAAAATTAGCAAGGGTGCAAATGCATACCGTCGCAGCCACGTGGAAAAAGGGTGCTGCAATTGTATATAAAATAAAGGGAATTTGAATACTCAAAAAATAAGATTTATTCTTAGAAAAATAAACTAAAATAATAGTTAGTATCAGGGTAATTATACATGGTATAGCTGGGATCGTCGCTTGAATATCAATGCCCCAAGAGAATGTAACTTTATTCAAGGCTTTTTGCGCCTCTTTTACAAATTGTTGCGGGATGTAATATAATGTATAGTTTTGGTCTCTATCAAAAAAATATGAACTTTGTAGTTGTTCGTATGAAATACCTGAAGCAAACTGGTGATGTTGCACAGGAGCTAAAATGGAAGGAATAGGGAAAGGACTGTGATCTGGGTAAAGCACATCTGTAATACCTTCTGTCTCTAATGTATGTTTTACTTCTTGTACGTTTACATTGGTATCTACATACAGCACATTATATTTATCCCATATTTGCGCTGAAGGTACGATCCGTAGCAAAAAGAGAAAACATAATGATATAAGCGCAAGAGTAATTGCGCCATAAAACAAAACAGTTTTGTTCATAAGACATCCGGATATTTAAATTAAAATAATCATAGAGTTGAAAAACCCATTCCAACAAAGAAACCTAAAAGACAGCCAACTGCAACCTCTAATGGTTTATGACCGTGAACTTCTTTGATGCTTTTAAACTCAATTATTTCTTTATCTTGAAGTGTTTGACCTATTTCGTTAATTGTACGAGCTTGTAGTCCGCTTGCTCTTCTTACTCCTACAGCATCTCGAATTACAACTAAACTAAAGCAGCATGCCAAGACGAAAATATCTGTATTTACACCTGATGACACACCTATTGATGTGGTTACAGAACATACCAAGGCTGAGTGACTAGAAGGCATCCCTCCAGTGCGCCAAAAGAGAAGGGCTATGAGTTCTTTTATATCTTTTATTTTACCCAGCAATAACGCAACAACAGTTTTAATAAACTGCGCTGACAACCAACTTAATATCCCTGATAAAAATACTGGGTTTTGAAGTAGTAATGCGAATTGCTCTTTAGTACTTTCAATCATATATACATTGTACTTGTAATATAACTTTTGTCTAGTAGTTTGCTTGATAAAACACCTTTTTTTGTAGTATAATAGCAATCACCATGACATTTTTTGAGTTTTCTATTGGTGATGATGATATAGATAGACGTCTAGATAGAGTAATAAGAAAGTTTTTAAAATTAACACCTCTTTCCTTAGTATATAAGAATATCCGTAGTGGTTTTATTAGAATTAATAAGGCAAAGGTGAAAAATGAATATCGTTTAAAAAAAGGTGATATTCTTTATGTCGAAAAAAACTTCTATTTAAAAAATGAACAAACAGAAAATGAAAAAATATTGTTAGCTACATCATCTTCAACAATACATTTTGATACTATTTTTGAAAATGAGCATTTAAAAGTTATAAATAAACCCTATGGTGTTGGTGTACAGGCTGCGACGAAAAATGAAACATCGCTTGACTCTATTATTAAGGATATGTACGCTCAAGATCTTTCAAAAGGTTTGCAAAAAGCATCACTTTCATTTTTACCCGGTCCACTACACCGTTTAGATAAAAATACAACAGGTGTGCTAGCTTTTTCACAAAGTCTAAAAGGGGCGCGATATTTTTCTGAAGCGATGGTAGCTCACACAATAAAAAAAGAGTATATTTGTATTTTAACAGGGATATTGGAGCATAATTGTACATGGAAACATGCCATTGAAAAAGATTCTGTGCAAGTCGGTGGAGAGTTTGTAACCGTTAGTGTAAGCGAAATTTCTCAGTGTTCAGATACAACAAAGCATGCAATTACTCATGTGTATCCATTAGGATCTGGCTTTTATTTTGACGAACCTATTACTTTGGCAAAAGTATACATTGAAACGGGAAAAACGCATCAAATACGAAGTCAGTCTGCGTTTTGTAATTACCCCTTACTTGGAGACACAGCATATGGATATAGGGGAAAAGCTAAACAATTTTTTTTACATGCTTGGTCTCTTGAATTACCAAAAGATAATACAATTGGGGTAAAATCAAAACTTATTGCACAAATGCCCATTTCTTTTAAAGATTTTGTGAAAAGTCACTTGCCGAATATTGCTATTCCGTCATATAATGATAGTGATGAAACTTGTAAATAATTTGCTATCATTTTTTAAAGGCGTAACCGTTTTAGCTCTCGTTGGTTCCAGTGGAACTGGTAAAAGTTTTCGTGCAAAGCTTTTAGCCCAAAAGCACAATATTGATGCCATTATCGATGATGGACTGCTCATCCAAGACGATAAAATACTTGCAGGACATTCTGCAAAAAGAGAAAAAACGTTTTTAGCTGCAGTTCGTGTTGCTGTTTTTGATAGTAAATCTCACCGAGACGAAATTGCTCGAGCCATAAATAAAAAAGGTTTAAAGCGCTTTCTAATACTCGGAACATCCGATAAAATGGTTGGAAAAATTGCCATGCGGCTACAACTTCCTGTACCCTCTAAAATAATTCGCATCGAAGATATCGCAAGTCAAGAAGATATAGAAAAAGCAATTCGTTCAAGAAATGTTGAAGGTAAACATGTTATACCTGTCCCATCACTTGAAATAAAGCGCAGTTATCCTCAGATTTTTTATGACTCAATTCGTGTAAAGCTTGCAAAAAAAACGCCAATTATTACTCCCAACAATACAAAGGTTTTTGAAAAATCTGTTGTGCGACCTGAATTTTCTAAAAAGGGACGTGTAAGCATATCTGAAGCAGCATTGAGCCAAATGGTTATGCACTGTGTTAGCGAATTTGATGATGAAGTAAACATCAAAAAAATTACTATAAAAACAAACTCTCAAGGATATAAAATAATTATTACAACCGATGTTCCATTTGGCACACAACTAGCAGGAAAAATACATTCTTTGCAAAAATATGTTATTGAAAATATTGAACGCTTTACTGGTATTTATATTGAAGAAGTAAATATTGTGGTTGATAAAATATCGCGTTAAGCATTAGTTTCTTTTCGAGGTCTACGTGGTTTTCTCGGTTGCTTTACAGGTATTCCTAACTTTTTTAATGATGCTTGGATAGCAAATTCGAGCTCTGTTCGTTGTGGATTCATTGGCAGTACAAAGTTTCTACACATTTTCCATGTAGAAATATGTATTTCATGAAGCAAGGATCTATTAGATTTATCAAAATCGGTATTTGTTATAAGCGTAATAAAATCAAAAATGAAGTAGGTTAGCTTTTCTCCCAACCTCATTGTTTTATTCACTTTTGAAGCCGCATCTAAGGCTTTTAAACTTGCAAAATAATTTTTTCTGAACTCAGCATTTTCAGTTAAAATGTCACTTGCAGCTGGCTGTAAGTATGTATAAAGATTTGTATCTAGGGCTTGATTTACTATTTCATATGCATTCCCCGAATTTATTATTTTTAAAAGTTCCTCAGTCAGTCTTGATGCAGAAATTTGTGAAAGCAAATTTGATTGCTTTTTTATTTTTCGTTTAACATTAAGAGGAATTGAAAATCCTGTTGTTGACGCATACTTTACTGCACGTAGCATCCGAACAGGATCTTCAATAAAAATATTTTTAAGAGGAATTACGGGAATAATTTTATTTTTTTGAATATCTTTAAACCCATTTACATAGTCAATGATATGATTTTTTAAAGGGTCGTAATATAGGGCATTCATGGAAAAGTCACGTCTGAATACGTCTTCATCCATCGACCCAAATACATTTTCAGATTCTTCATGGTTTTTTGATCGAAATGTTGTAACTTCAAAAATAGTTTGACCATAAAATACATGAACTATTCTAAATCGCTTTCCTATGATGCGTGAATTTCTAAATATCTTTTTTATTTTTGTAGGCGTTGCGTTTGTAACAAGGTCAAAATCTTTGGGTTCTTTTTGGACTAATAAATCACGAACTGCTCCTCCAACAATATAGGCTTCAAATCCATAATCGCGAAGTTGCTTAATGGTTTTAATAGCATTGGGGTCAATTAGTGAGTTTTTTATGCAATGTTCTTTTTCTGTGTAAATGACTGCCGTTTTTATTGGGCGGCCCTTTTTATTTTGAGAATATCTGTATAACACGTAAATACATAATAGACTTTTGTTTAGAAATCGTCAAGTACTATATACTTTCTAACCATGCAAGTATGTCATTAAATACTTCGTCTTGGTTCGTTTCTGACAGCATTTCATGCCTTCCGCCTTT
The DNA here is from genome assembly GCA_964369585.1 of uncultured Treponemataceae bacterium. Lineage (GTDB taxonomy): Bacteria > Spirochaetota > Spirochaetia > Treponematales > Treponemataceae > CAYJFX01. The sequence goes on from CAYJHL010000018.1 coordinate 12,417, forward strand.
GTAGTATTTTTCATCGATCCTTTTTACATCATGTTTTCGATACATGTTTGCAAGTTTTTTTATTGTACTTGTGTATCCACCTACTGGATCTCCTGTCCCAGCAAATAAGAATATTGGTAAATCCTTTCTTACACGTCTAATATTTTTTTCTTTATGAATAGTGTTTAAACCGTGAGTAAGGTCTGCAAAGAATCCAGCTGTACAAATAAAACCACAATTTGGATCCGCTATGTATTCTTGTACTGATTTTTCATTTCGAGAAATCCAGTCTTTTGGGGTAGATGGATTTTTTACTTTCTTGTTATAAGAACCGAAAGTTAGGGTATCCAAAAATGGAGAAGGGTGTTCGCCTCCTTTAAAGGTTTTAATAATGTTCGCTACCCATTCACCTGGGAGCGTAAGTATAGGATTAGGTCCTGCCGTACCAGATAAAATGCATGCATCGACTTCTTCCCCAAATTGTTGTATAAACGATTGAGAAACGAATGAACCAAAAGAGTGCCCTAGAAGTATCGTTTTTACCCCAGGGTAGTTGTTTTTTGCATGTTGAATACAATTTCTCAAATCAAGAACAACACGTTGAAACCCATTTATTTTACCAATATAACCAATAGTACCATTATTTTTTGCCGTTTCTCCATGGCCTCTATGATCGTGTATATATACAACAATATCGTTATCACACAAAAAATGTGCAAATTGTTCATATCGTTGTGCATGTTCAGCCATGCCATGACTAATGTACACAATATATTTTGGTTGCTTTTTTAAAATACCTTTTGGTTCCCAAGAATGCAATGCTAGTTGAAATCCGTCATCCATTGTTATATTTGTTAGTGTTTTAGTTGTTGCCATATTTTCCTCCAAAAAAATATAATAAAGTATATCACATAAAATTGTATCATGGGATTTTTTTTATTTAAATGCATTTAATATTTATCGGTTTTTATAGTTTCGCCGATTAAATGTGCCAAATGGCACATTACATCTATTTGAAAGAACGGTATACTAGTTCTAGAAAAGAGGGTATAACAGTGAAAGAGCATACCAACAAAGGGGGTGTTCGATATGAAAAAGACATTCGCATTATTAGTAAGCATATTAATACTGACTGTTCTTGTTGCAGAAGGCAACAATGTCTTGATTGTAAACGAGCTACACAGCCCTTACGTAAAAACAATTCAAGAACTGTATCCTGAAATTGAATTACGTGGCTCTCTTCATACATCAGCATTTCAACAGTTTTATAATGGAAAAAACGTTGAAGCATACAAATCACAAGTTGTTGCCCTTGTTAACAACCACCTACATTATTATTTTGAACCACATTATACAAATACCGTTATTATTGCAGTTGATAGAGATCAAACAAATGAAACTCTTACACATTTTAAGGACATATTTTCATCTGAAAGCGAAATTAATTTTAATTTTGGGGAAGAAAATGGCTCAAAACTTTGGGACCTTCCTTCAGCTCAACATATAGTTCTTAGTATGTCTTTAGCTTTATATGGTGACTATGCTGTACAAGCAATAGCAGAGGATTTTTATACACTTAATAAAGAAAAACGATTTTTTGCTAATGATGAAAGTAAGCCAATTTCAGTTATGTATGATACTGAAGCTGTTCAACTTCTAAAAAAGGGTAGAAATATCGAAATAATTATACCTCAAGATGGAACACTTAGCTTTGATGGTGGTATTTTTTCTAAAAATACTATGGGTTTTAAAAACGATGCTTTTAATAATCTTTTAGTCGAAAATGGGATGCGTTTAGTAAATGGAGTAGCACATCCATACTTTCCAAATTCTAAAGCGTATGAGAAGGCGCATAAAATTGAAGATTTTAACGAGTTTAACAAGGTAAGCAATACCGTTGGTTTTACTTTAAGGAGAAATGCTTTTGAAACTGAACGGTATGGATTTACTGACCATAAAGCACGCGCTGTATTTTTTCTTTGTTTTTTAATTGTAATTGTATTTTATATAATTTCGATAAACAGGCGTCTGACTAATATTAATATACGACACTCCATTGTTGGTGTATGTACTTTCCAAATTATACTTGTGAGCATGGGATGTCTTAAAGCGCTAAATTTTGATAATCCTATTGTAGAAACCATTTTATGGTATGGATATTATTATGCGTTTGTATATATTACCGCTATATATTTATATATGGCGCTTATTTCAGGAAAAAACCGAGAAGCAAAATCCATGCCTTTTTTGTATAAGCTTTACTTAGTGTTTTCTACTTTGTTGGTACTAATGGTTTCTACAAATAATTTTCATGGTTTTGTTTTTACTGTTTACGATTATCGCGATTCAACATTTGATTATAATACTGGCTACTTTATTGTAATGGGATGGATATATCTTACAACATGCAGCGCCTTGGGAATTCTCATGTATAAAGTAATTAAAATGCCAAGAAAGAATGCGCTCATACTTCCATTTATTATGAATCTGTTTACAATTACTTTTATGATTGGCTATGCGAGAAGGATTCCATTATTTTATGACTTTGATTTTGCCTATTCAATAAATATAATTATACTTTTGTATATTGAAGCCTGTATTCAAAGTAAGCTTTTAGCTTCAAATACTCATTATCGCAAAATGTTTGCAAATTCACATCTTCGCATGGAGATTCAAGATAAAAACGGTGAAACAGTTGAGCGTTCACTTGTTTCTATAGATCATGATATGGATTATGTACTTAGGAAAACAAATCTGCTTTGTGGCTCCTTCTTATATTATGAAGATTATACTGAACTCAATACGGCAAGGGAAAAGCTTAAAGTTACAAACACTTTATTAGAAAAAAATAATATGCTATTAAAAAAGCAAAGTGAAATTACTGCGGAACGTGCTTCATTAGCAGCTGAAAAATCTGTGTATGAAAGTATTGATAGTGTTTTACACCAAGAAATTACAAAGGTAGATTTACTTCTAGCTGAGATGAAAAATGCAAGCAACACGCAAAATTTAGTTGGAAGAATAAATATCATAACATGTGCCATAAAACGTAAATGTATATTTAGAATAAATACCTTGTATAAAGAAAAGCAAACTGTTGAGAATTTTCTTAATTGTATTGGAGAAATGAGAGACTTTGCAAAAAATATTCCTTTGACGATAACGGTAGGGTGTCGATACTTTGCGTCACTTTCTCTTTCTCAAGTAATGGCAATGTATGAGCTTTTTTGTATCGTAATAGAAACTGCGGCCGTTCAAAAATGTTCGGATATTTTGGTTCAAATTTATGAAGAAGACAGTAAACTCTTTTTTTCAATTATTCCAGACAAAGAAATACATATTGAAGATCTTCAAACAATGCATTTTGGAGACTTGTCTCAATTTCAAGAAAATTTGTCGGTAAAACCGTGGGATGATTCAAGCGCAATATTACTCTCTTTTGAAAAGGAGAACTCTGTGGCATGATTCATTTTTATTTTTTGTCTAATAATACACTTTTACTCCTTTTTGTTTTGGCAGGAGCGACTACAGGATTACAAGCAGCCTATGTATGGATTATAGCATATAATAATTTCAGAAAAAGATTTTTTGATTTTCTGTATGAATTTCTTTTAATGCTGTATGTTTTTTTACTTGCTCGATCTCCTATTTATGCCATGGTAAATAGACATACATCAATACTGTATTCTGATAGTGCGATATCATTTAAGTACGTTGTTGTCATTTTACTTAGCCTATGTTTTTTCTATTTGATAATAAAAAAAAGATATTACTATGCTATTCCTCTTATTGGAATTATTATAACACTTCCAGACCTCTTTGCTTTTTACTTTTACGCATATTTATATACGATGGTTCTCTGTGTGTTCTTAGCCCGTGCTCTTAGAGCCGTTATAGTCGAACAAAAAAGAAAACGCACCGATGTTTCAGCATTTACTATAAAAAACGTAATGGATACATTATCTGCCGGTGTATTGTTTTCGGGCGTTGACGGACATATTTTTCTTGTAAACACATGTATGCTAGAATTAATGGAGAGATTTTTTGAAAGAGAACAAATGAATGCGAAACTATTCTGGGATTTACTTATAAATGGAAATGCTCAAAATGCTGAAACACAACTACTGTTAACTACGGTATTATTGAGAACAAGCACCGATACGTGGTGCTTTATGCGAAGAACCTTTGATGAGAAAAATAAAACATATGTGGAAATAATAGCTACCGATATCACTGAAACAGATAGAACTTTTTTAACACTAGAAAATGACACAAAAAAGTTATTAGAACAAAATGAAGAAATAAAGATACTAACTGAGAATATGGTGCAATTACGAAAAGAACAAGAGTTTTCAAGGTTAAGAAACCAAATTCACGATGTAATGGGACAAAGGTTAACTGCAATTCAGCGTATGCTACAAAGTCAACAGCCAGAGGACTACAAAGAGATAATTCCTCTATTGCAAAATATTGTTGAAAACATTCGTGAAGAAAAAAGTAAAGATATGTCGGTAATGCTTTTAGATCTACAGTTGTATTTTAAGAAAATTGGCATACATATTTTTGTAGAAGGAATTCTACCAGAAGATGAAAGTATCGCCTATTTATTTATAACTACTTTACGTGAAGCTACAACAAATGCCGTGAGACATGCAAAAGCAACTGAAATTCTTGCTCAAATATTTGAAGACAAGAATAGATATACCTTTAGTGTTTCTAACAATGGAAAACACCCCAAAATACAGGGTACTGAAGGAGGTGGGCTTACAGGTATACGAAATAGGGTAGAAACGAGTGGTGGAAATTTTGTGGTCGAATGGCTGCCAAAGTTCAAATTGAGTATTGAAATACATAAAGAAGGTAGTGTACAATAAGGGTAGAAAATCTACCGGGGATAGACTATGATAAAAGTTTTGATGATTGATGATCACCGTTCAATTTTGGATGCATTTTCAAATGTGATAAACGCTCAAGAAGATATGCAACTTGTAGGATGTTTAACGACTACAATTGATGCACTTGCATCGTGCAAAAATCTTTCTCCTGATGTGGTGTTAACAGACATTTGTGTTGACTCACATAATAGCGGTATTGAGCTCACAAAAAGTATTAAAGAATATTGCCCTGATGTGCGGGTTGTTGTTATGTCAGGCTTTGATGAAATATCATATATACCAGGCGCAAAGCAAGTAGGAGCAGATGCTTTTTTATCAAAATCGCGTCCAATCCCAGAGTTTATTGAAATGATTCGTGCTGTTATGAAAGGTGAGGGAAGTTTTCCAGAACCTATTACTATCCCCACTGCACGTGGACAGTCTCCATTTAGTGAACGTGAAATTGAAGTGTTGCGACTTCTTTGCCAATCATACAGTAGAGATGAAATTGCAGCAGAGCTAAACATTGCTAGTGGTACTGTTAAAAGACATTTAGAAAATATGCTTATAAAGTCGGGTTGTAAGAAGACAATGGAATTGGTTGTACTTGTTGTCAGTAAAGGATGGATTGTAGCTGATTAAGTAAAGGCTCTTGCCTTTCTACAGAAAGACAGTTTCATGTATATGCACCTCCAAGCACACGCGTTTTAGAACGTGTATGACTGTCTAATACTATTTTTTTACTACTGTAATATTTACCGGAACATCATATATTCTCTCGTATAATGTTCTATAATCGCCATCAATAAATCGAAAAAGTTCAAATGTATTTCCCTTTGCTGCAATGAGGCGAATATTTATAAAAAAGTCTTTAGTTTCTGTTACGGGCGAATCTGGAATCTCTACTTCATAGTGCACAGAATCAATTCTATAGAACCTAATATAGCTATTGTGAATATCTAAAATCTCTCTTGAAACTGCATCAAAGATTTCTTTATAGGTGAGGTTTTTAGATGATACTTCTACCTGCAAGCTTCCTATTGCAACTGCACTTCCGTCAACCATACTGTCATAATATGGGCTAAACTGTGCACCGTGAATAATTGGTGGAACAATGCCAATTTTAATATACTCTCTTGGTATTATATTATCGCTTTGTGAAAAGCACAGACTAGATATTATAAGTAATAGTGCGAATACAATATATTTTTTCATAGCACTTCCTTTAGCTAAAAAGCTTTCCTAAAAAACCAGTTTTTTTACATACATTTGTTCGTTCTATATCAACAATACTTGTGCTCATTGGAAGTTTGTCTAAAAACTTATCGGCTCCATATTTTATTTTATAGTTCATTTCCTCTTCATATAGTGGAATAACTTGGTAAAAATTCACTGCTTCTGTTTCGTCAAATTTGCAGATGTGTCCATCGTCTTCAATACCTTCAGTCATTACTAAAATAACACCATTAAGTTCAGTGTTTTCTGCAAATGGTTCTTGGTTAGAAACTGAATGCATGCAACCTAGCCATGTGTCGTATGCAAGTGGGTATCGTGCAAGTGTTTTTAACAAGCGTATTGGCCAGTACCATTTTTCATCTTCGCTATTTATATTCCAATTTGAAGGAAGCTTTATTAAAAGTTCTGCTCTTCCTACATTATAGCTTTCAAATTGTTCTGGCACATTCATTTTGTGTGCCCCCATTCCCATGGTAACAAGTGTATAATAATCGTTTTCTTTTGTTGGCTCAATTACACAAATATCCACATGAATGTCGGGCGACACTATTTCGTGTAGCACATTTGCATAATCTCCAAAATACGTTGCAATATGTTTTTCTATTTTTTCAATCTGTTCTTCTGAATAAAGTTCAGGACTTAAATTTTCTTCCATTTTGTTTCCTTTTCTAAGATAAATGTTAGTATATCAAAATGTGTAATTTACATCTACGTGCATTTAATAATAAACATTCTACTTTAGATTGATTGAAAAGAATAGAGAATGAGTAAATATTAAACTCGACAATAATAAAAAGCTATGATAGACTGTAAGTATTAGATATGATAAAACAAATAGTGGAAAACAAAAAGCAATTTTTAGATTTACTCTTATTAGCGGACGAGCAAGAAAGCATGATTGACACCTATTTAGAAAAAGGTGAAATGTTTGCACTTTACGAAGAAGAAGCTATACGGGCTACTTGCGTTGTTGTTGACCAAGGAAAGGGCATTATAGAAATAAAAAATATTGCCACTGTTCCTAGTAATCAAAAGCAAGGGTATGGAAAAAAACTCATTAATTATATCGAAAACCGCTTTTCAAAAAGCCATACAAAACTCACAGTCGGAACAGGTGACAGTCCTTTAACCGTTCCTTTTTATGAAAAATGTGGATTCAAACAAACACATCGAGTTAAGAATTTTTTTATAGATAACTATGACCATCCAATAATTGAAGAAGGCAAGCAATTGGTTGATATGGTTTACTTTGAAAAAGGTATAAAAAAGTAGGGGTACTACAATTAAAGAAATTGTTGCAAAGAGCCTAGTATCGGCTAAAAATAATATGAACATTTATAGAGGCTGTACTCATGGATGCATTTATTGTGACTCTCGAAGTGAAGTCTACGGTAAAACCTATACTTTTGAAGATATTGAAGTAAAAGTAAATGCCGTTGAATTACTAGAAAAAGAGCTTTCAAAAAAGCCAAAGCGTTGTATGATTGTAACAGGCTCAATGACAGACCCCTATATTCCGCTAGAAAAAGATTTAGAGCAAACAAAAAAGTGCCTAGAGGTAATTGAAAAACAAGGCTTTGGTGTTGCGCTCTTAACAAAGTCGGACCTTGTTTTGCGGGATCTAAACCTACTTGTACGGATTAACAAAAAAGCTAAATGTGTTGTACAAATGACACTCACAACATTCGATGAAGATTTGTGCAAAATTCTTGAGCCAAATGTTTCAACCACAAAAAGACGTTTTGAAGTTTTAAAAGAAATGCAGAGGGTAGGGATTCCAACTATAGTTTGGCTCACTCCTATATTACCTCTAATTAATGATACTGAAGAAAACATAGTAGGCATTCTTCAGTATTGTAAAGAGGCTGGCGTAAAAGGGATTATAACCTTTGGAATTGGTATGACTCTGCGATATGGAAACCGAGAATATTATTATAAAAAATTAGAAGAACATTTTCCGCAAGTAAGAAAAGAATATATAAGAAAATACGGGAAAAGTTATGGAATACGCAGCCCCAAAAGTGCTAAACTTAATAAGATAATAAAAACATTTTGTGCTGAAAATAATATTTTGTGTGGCGAAAAAGATGTCTTTAATTATGTATGGACTTTTGAAGATAAAGAACAACTAAGTTTATTTTAATTATAAGGAAATCTGATGGCAGAAAAAAATATTTGGCTTGAATGGGCCATGGAATTACAAAGTATTTCTCAAAATGGTCTTGCCTACTGTAAAGATGATTTTGATAAAGAGCGCTACGAGCGCATACGAGAAATATC
>CAYJHL010000019.1:0-20480 GCA_964369585.1 uncultured Treponemataceae bacterium
AAAAAATGCCCAGAAAGCATTGCTTCACATTCTGCTAAAATTGATTTTACGTCTGCCATGGGGACTCCTTGAATAATTGATTATTAGTGGATTGTAGCATAAATGAAGATTTTTTGCTAGATGGGAATGAGCACGTCCCCCTCGTGTCATTCTGATTTTGCCACATACTGAACTGCATCCACTCTGTCATCCCGAGCGAAGTCGAGGGATCTCTAGAAATAAAAATAAAGCCCTGTACATAATGACAGGGCTTCTTCTTGAAAAAGATAAATTATATTTTCTTAGTAATATAACCGCTTCTTAAACAGCGTGTACACATTTTAACTGTAAATGTTGTTCCACCAATTTCAGTTTTAACACCGATAATGTTAGGTTTCCAAGTACGACGTGTATGGTTGTAAGCTTTACTTACTCTGTTTCCGCTTAATGAGCCTTTTCCGCAAATATCACATTTTCTTGACATAATAAAACCGCCTATAAATATCTAAATAATCTACAACTGTGAGTTCAATATAATAACAAATAATAAAAAAAGTGTCAATATATTCAATTGTTTTTTCTAAATATAACTCCCAATTTTAAACACTTTCTACAAGAATCTCACAACACTCTGAAAGCATGTTAAAAAAAGCATCTGAGTCAGACAAGGCTTTCGATTTATCGTTTTGCATGCGTTGTAACAGCTTTTGATAATGTTCATTTAAAGGATCTTTTTCGCTCAAAATTTCTACAAGGGTATACGCAGCCTGTGTCAGACGTATTGACCCATACATTTCAGGCTCATTTGGCAAGGCTTGCGCACTTGTAATAAGATAAATTAATAATTCAATTTCTTTACTCATAGTCTTACTCCTCAATTTCATTAAAGAAAGTTATTTCTCGTACGTTTGGTCTTTTTGCGAGCTTCTTATCTTGAAGAGGATATCCTATACTTAGAAGTAACTCAATCCTATACCTACTTGAAAGAGATAAAATCTTTCTTACAGAGGCTTCATTATATGATTTAATTGCACAAGTTCCCAATCCAAGCTCAACAGCCTTAAGCATAATATTTTGAGAAGCCATCGAAGCATCCATTAACAATCCGTACTCCAAAGAATTTTTGCTTCCTTTCTTTTCTACAACATGTAGATCGGAACAAATTACCAAAATAACAGGGGGTTTCCCTGATAAGCCTGGGCTAAACATGTCAACTTTTTCTTTTAACAACGGGTCTGTTACAAATAAAAATCGCCATGCTTGCAAATTACTTGCTGTCGGTGCATGCTGACCAGCTTCCGCTAGCTGCAACAATAGTTCATTACTTACAGCTTCTTGCGCAAAACTGCGCACACTATTTCTTTTTAAGATTGCATCGTCTAATAACAAAAATTATCTCCTAACTATTTCAAAATATGCAAAAAGCCCTTCTGCAAAAACAGGATCAATGACGGTAACTCCAATGGCTCTTTCAATTTCTTGAGCTATTTTTATTGTAGAAAGCCCTGTACAAGCAAGAGCAATTACCTTTGCCCCTCTATCTTTAAGCTCTTTTCCTGTTATTACAGCTTGATTCCGTCCTTCTTCAGTCATCAAATCCAGTGTACTATTTACCCCAACTGGCTTAGCTACTAAAATACTTCCTGGATTTTCTTTTTCATATTTTGCATAAGGCTTGGTAGCATAGTCTGTAATACCTAAGATCCCTATTCTGCCTCCATACTGTAAGGCTAAAGCTAGAGCACTTTCCCCAGCTCCAATAATAGGTATATCCATTATTTTTCTTAGAATCTCAACGGCTGGATCATCAGCGCAGCTGATAATAAGAGCCTTTATATTCTCAAAAGACTTTGCAAGCTCGACTATTTTTGGAACAGCAATGTTACACAACTCTTCACTATGAATTCCTTCATATTGATCTGGAATGCATTTTGAGATCACATTTAAAGATGGAAATTTTTCCATTATAACATTACCATGTAAATTTAATAGACTTTCATCATCAGTTGTTAAAACACGTATTAATCCAATATTAACTTTTTCCATAATCCACCTTATAAACAGAACTAGTACTAGATATCTGCTACTTCAGCTATAACTCTTGCCAAAAGAGTACGCGGTAAAACAACCGTCTTTCCTGTTTTTTTTGCAAACATATCTTTCATTTTTTTCGTGTACCCAATACAATCAAGAACTACAACATCACCCTTCATAGTTTTTATCTTTTCAGCAGCGGCTTCGAGCGTTTGCCAATCTCCGTACGGAGAAGCAGCAATAGATTGTACTTTTGGTACAAAATCTTCCCATTTTGTTACTACTTGCGTTAATTGTGTTTCATCTGGTGTGACACATATTACACCTTCTTCCTTGCAAAGCAAAGGAACAACTTTGTTTAATACGTCGCATGGATATAGGAGTGGTACCTTTTTAGACTTTAGTTCATCTGGAAAAGATCCTGTGCAAAAAAATACAATTAGCTGACAACCATCTTGCTCCATAGTATCAATAATCTTTTGGAGCATTGGTAAAATATGTTTTTCAGCAAACTTAACACTACTTCCATCATTTAATTTGCTAACTAAAACATAGTCATCTTCTTGTGGATAAAATTTTTCAATTTCATCCTTTGTCATACCATCAAGGCCACCAGCCTCTATTAGCTCTACGCTTGATGGTAACAAATCAAAAATATCACATGTTACATCTATTCGAGGCGCTTGTCCGATTGTAATTGCACCAACTTTCATACTTTTCCTCCATATATCACGTAAAATTTTCAAACACTCACTACTTCGAAAGTTATGACCACTAAAAAATCCTAGTAGCCATAGCGCACTTGACTATTCTTTACCCAAGGTTTGAATATGATTCATAGGCCCATATAACTTAATGATTCTTTCAAACTCTTCTTCATCATAAAACCGGCATTTCCCACGTCCAAAGTCTTTTGCTACTTCTAGCATAAAACGTGCTGCTTCTTCAATATCTTGCGCGCGGCTTGCCCCTGTAGCACAACCTGGAACAGGAGCCTCTGCCGTTACAGCCACCCCAATTACAGGAGCTTTTGTAGCAGTAGAAGGTTGCAAAATACTATTAATATGATGTAAATCATTTCCATAAGGAGTAATATCTTGGGTTGCTACAGGGAACACGTATGGTAATCTACCTGTTGAGATTTGCATAAGTTCCAAAACTTCTTCAGAAGTTCGTAAAATATAACCTTCTTTTATTGTTGGAGAAATCGCAAATCCACGAGTGTTAATAACTCTATTTCCTTTTGTTGTATCAATAGATAAAATTGCATCAAGATCATCTGAAATTTCTTCTCTGTTCACTTGTGCCATCTCTACTGGAGAACCCATAAAAGGCACAGGGTCATGCGGTGCAGTAGGTGCAGTAGGACAAATATGAGTTGATACAAATACGTCTCCTTCTAAAATATCACCTTTGTTTTGCATATCTAGCAATTTGGCTGCTAGGGCCACAGCAGCCAAAGCTCCATCTCCATCCGAAACAAAACCGATTCTTTCAGGACGAGCGCCTAGTCCTCCTAATCGTCCTAAAAGACCAATTGTTGGAGCACTACCACCACTTGTTTTTCCGTTAGAACCAGGAATTCTAACCTTTACCATATCTGTTTTACCTTTTGGCCCAACCAGTTCATAAACTTCAATATTTGCATCTTCTTTTATGTTTCTTAAATATTTTTCTACATCTTTACCAGTAACATATAGACTATCAAGAATATCATAAGCCTCTATAATTTGTTTTAATAACATTATTTTCTCCCTATATTTTATTGTTCATTTCGTATTTATTTTAAATACGAAACCATTTCCTTGCCTACCACGTCTTGCATAACTTTTAGCAGGTCTTCATCAAACATTGCGCTTGATAATTTAAGATTTTCTTTAGTTGTACCAATGACATAAACATCTCTTCCCTTTTCAATCATTGCTGTCGTTAAAGGTTCTCCTGTCTTTGCATCTAGTGTCATAAGTAAGTCTGGAAAAGTAAAAATCCTCTTGCCATCCTTCTCAGCAGTGGCATACTCATTCCAAAAGGTCATTTCGCAGCCATCAACTGTAACTGTACCTACATCAAAGCCTCCTGTTGTTTCCAAAGAGTAGTCTGAAACTTCTCCTTTTGCAACAATTGCCCCATTTAGATAGTCACAAAGAGCATTAACTCCGCTTTCTACAGATTTTTCTAGACCCTTTTTATAAACTCGCCCAACCTCTATAGAGTGAGTGACACCGCCTATAGCACAATGTTCTTTTGCGTATTTAACTGTTATAGGATTTCTTGCAACAGCAACAACTCCACCAGCTTCTATACTAGCCATTCGTACGAGCTTTGCCGTGTGTTCTATTGTTCCTCGAACAAAACCTTCCACATAGGATCCCGTGGAAGGATTACCTCCTGCATACGTTTGAACAGTAATGTAGTCATCAAGTTTATGCAAGCCTATACTTCCCATTGCACCTGTTGGATGAGCTCTTCCATTACAGGGCGCATCTACAAGAGGCATCCCTAAAATTGAAGACTGCAACCATCCATTAACGGTAGCCTTACCGCCTTGCTCGTTTGTAATAATACCTGCAATATTTCCATCAAAGTTATCTTTGAAAATTTCAATAGTCCTTACCATATCCTTAGCTGTTAAATACTGATTTTTAGCGCCTGGAGCTCCAACCATTGATACCGTTATAAGGATGTCATCATCATTCATATCCTCAATGCTATTCAGTTGCAAGGCAGAATAATCTACTGCTATACTTGCATATTTTTTTCCCATCTCTGCAGAGCCACCACCCCCGCCGCCAAGAATAGCACCACCTAATACTGCATATTCAAGAATTTCCTTATTTAAATGTATTGCTTTCTCTTTCAAAAAAAACTCCTCGTCCCTGTTCACTCAGGCAAAACTTGGTTACAGATAATAAAAAAAGGCACACACTACGGTACCTTTTTTTATTATTCCTCACCTTTTATATCGAAAAACTTTTCTGTGCACTCATGTCGCACAGAAAAGAGTTTATTTTTCAAAACAAGATGGATGTTTTATTTCTTTTTACCCAACGCGAGAGTTGCAGTAAAGAAACTATATAACGCAGCACCTGTAAGAGCACCAGCACCAAGAATGTTAAGAATACGTTCATTTTCTTTATTGCGTTTAACCAAAATGTAACGTACTAATAATGCAATCAAGATTGTTAGCCCGTTAATTGTTGCGCCAACAAGAAGACCAGTTGCAAATAGAATTCCTATCTGACGATGTCCACCTAGGAACTGAATAAGAGCGCCAGGGATTGCCCATATTAAAAGCCATTTTGCAACATCTGAACTTGCTCCAGCTTCTATTGTCGCTGCAAATGTTCTGTTCACAGGGGCAAATAAACCTTGGTCGAAGTAGTTGTTTGCAAGAATTGCAACCATAACAAAAGCTACAACAAAACCAAAAACTTCAGATACGTATTGTTGCTTTCTTCCCTCTTTTTCCAATTCTGGGTCTTTTCCTGATCCTCGAAGGATATAACCACATTTGAAGTCATATGCCATATCTGAAAAAGCAGGTCCGGTAGCAGCTGTATAAGCAACCAAAATTCCTAGTGGCATTGCAGGGAAACCGATAAGCATACCAACAAGCAAGAAAATTAGAGCAGTAGCAAATCCTGGGAACCAACCAGAATGCATTGCAGAAATACCAACAATTAACTCAGAAGCGATAGCTGCAAAAGCTGTGAAAACAACCCAAGCTATAAACATACCCACACTCATATCAGATAGTAAACCTGTTACCAAACCTAGAACGAATGCAACAATAAAGTAAGCACCGTAACCTAAGCTTAGAGCTTTTTTCATACCAGACATACTTTGTGTAAATTGTGCAGCTGCACTTGCTTCTTTTCCTTTTTTAGATAAGAGCATTTTTGCCACTTGAAATAGAGCAACTATACCAGCTCCAATCATTATCCCGTGAGGCATATATGTAAACATGATATTTTGCATTAGATTTACATCTTTACCAAAAAGATCAGAAATGATAACAAAATTTTGTTTAAAAACATCTATAGAAAAACGATTTGTTTTAATAACACCAATGACTAAACTTCCAACACCTAAGGCAGCCATAGCTCCAAAATTTCCAAACCAAGAAACACCTAAAAGATCTGTAGGAATTCCTATCATCTTACCTAAAACACCACCTACAGCTCCAACAACTAATAGAAATGCTTTTTTTCCCTTTTGCACAACTGCTAGAATAGCCTCTGCAGAAGCAACACCTGGTGGCCAAGCCCCCTTAGCAGGAAACATTGCTGTATCAAATGTTTTATATAAAATAGTTGCATCAATTATAGTTGCAATAAAAGCACCTATTAACATAGGAAACATTAAATCTGGACGCCCCATAAGTACAGGTATACCTATTGGTAAAATCATACAGTTAGCAGCAGAAAATGTAGCCCCTGAAATTGATGTTTGTACAAGATTTTGCGCATGAATACTTCGATACTTTTTTAGAATACCCAATGGAATTCTTGAAATAATAATAGCAAACAATGCTCCAACAATTGATGTGTTTGGAGTAACCCCAGTACGCACAATTAACTCAAGACCAATAATTGCACCTACAGCACACACTAGTAAATTAAGTATAAAAATACTTGGTGACAATGCCTTTGGATGTTCAGATGCTTTAATTTCTGGAACATCTAGGTTGTCTACGTTTGATTTTTCTGACAAAACAAACCCCTTCTCTCTTTTTTTTGAACAAATATTAAAAATCTTTAATATGCCCACAGAATTATAGCATAAAGTTTTCTAAGAAGCAATGTTTATTTCATCAGATTAGAGAAATTTTTATTTATTACCTTGCGCTGCGTTTTTTTTGCTTTTCTGCATACATCATTGCATCAGCTTGTTCTAAGACTTCAGTTATTGTTGATGCATCATCAGGATATCGTGCAAATCCTACAGAAGTGGATATATATATTTCTAAGTCATCGATATCGAAAACCTCTTCTGCCAATGTTATGAGTCTTTGCTTTACGCGTTGCAAATTTGCATCATCTAAACTTGATTCCACGATAAGAACAAATTCATCTCCTCCTACTCGAATCTTAGTTGTAGCAGAATCAAAGCGATGAGAAAGTCTTGCTGCAAATGCTATTAATAATTTATCTCCAATTAAATGTCCATATGTATCATTCACAGGTTTAAACTTATTTAAGTCTAAATAAAAAACAGTAAACGGTTTATTTTTTCGTGCTTTTTCATTCAAAATGAGGGTGTCTAATTTTTTTCTATTGAATAATTTTGTTAATGGATCTAGAAAAATTTGCTCCTGCATTTGTTTTTGTCGCTTTTGAATAACATTAAAAATAATTAGCAGCACAGAACATATTCCGATTGCTTCCATAATGCTAACAAGCAAGAAAACAAATCTCTCACTTTCATGCTGATCACTGTAAAGAAATAAACCCCACACATTATCAGCCACCCTTAAATCGCTATAGAAGGCTTTTTCATAATCAAAGCCCTCACTTACAAGAAGTGGTATTCTCTCACCATTATAGCTAGAGTGAATTGCATATTTAAAACCTAAATCTGATAATGTTTTTACTTCTAAAGCTTCATAGGCAACTTTATGCGAATCATAAACAATTGAAACAAAGCCCCAAAAAAGATTATCAATTGTAAATATAGGAGTTCTAACCGTTAAACCCATTTCACCGCTTTGTAGCGGCAGAGGCCCAGAAATCATATAATGCCCTGATCTTTTTGTCTCGTAAGCTCCTTGCTTCGTTGCTTCAAATTCAAAAACATTAAGCCCAAGAACATTATTATTATCTTCGGTGGGAGGGTATATCCATTTCACAATACCATCTGGCATGTAGGAAATAGAAATCATTGTTTCTGCATCAAATATATCTCCCGCAACATGGTTATACGTTACTTCATTAAATGCTGGTTCAAGGTATCTAATCATACTTTCTAACAGAAGACCACTTTCAATACTTCTATTCACAGTGTTTTCAATTCTGTCAATATGTACTTGCATATATAACTTCATATATTCTGCAAAACTTTTATTCTCAACATCATGTCTCACAAGAACATACAGTGTTCCAAGTACCACAAAGAGAACTGCAACTTTCCAATTTTTCATAAACACTCCTATTTTTTAAATGTTCTGTAATACACGACAAACTTAGTCCGGTTTTAATTCAAAAACTTTACCTGTTTGTAACTGCTGTTTAAATAAGGTTTCATTAATTGGTTTTGAAAAATAAAATCCTTGCGCAGTATCACAGTTTAACTCTCTTAACCATACAGCCTGCTCATATGTTTCCACGCCTTCAGCAACAATCTTCATAAAAAGCCGCTTTGCTAGCGTGATAACTTCATCAACAACAATAGATGTTTTTGTATTTTGTTCTTTTTGATCAAAAAAAGCTTTGTCTAATTTTAAGACATCTGCATCTATCGCACACAATCTATTCAAAGATGAAACTCCAGATCCAAAGTCATCAATAGATACTGTAAAACCTAGTGTTTTCAATTCTGTAATTTTTGATAAGAAAAGCTCTTCCGAACCAAAAATTGCAGTTTCAGTTACTTCAAGCTCTACTTCAGTAACACTTACCCCAAATTCTTCAAGAGAGTCTAAAAGAGTTGTAACCAATGTTTCTTCAAGGATTGTAACAGAGGACAAATTCACAGAAATTGGTGGTATAGTTAATGTATTTCTATTACCGTTAATAAAGTGGCATACTTCCCTAAACACATACATATCAAGAGTTGAAATAAAACCATTTTTTTCAAACACATCAATAAATTCATTTGGAAAAATAATATCCCCATTTGCAGGTATCCATCGAACCAAAGCCTCTGCTCCTACAATTTTGAGAGACTTAAAATCTATCTTAGGCTGATAAAAAACCTTAAATTCTTTATCCTTAATTGCTTGGTTCATTTTAAAAGTTATATGCAGTTTAGACGTAAATTTTTCATTCATTGCCGCGTCATACACAATAAAGGTTGTTTCATGGCGCACTTTCCCACTCATACGAGCATAATCTGCATAAGCAATAATTGCAGAAATCGTGTCTGTACAATTTTCTATTACAACTGACCCAAAAGAAAGGCTTGCCTTATAATGTTCACCAACAACAGACCTTATACTAGGCAATATGTAGTTTTCGTAAAGCAATTCAACGCTTCCTCCTTCGCCAGTTTTTCTAAACACATAAAACTGCTCTGCTGTTTTTCTTGCCAATAAGCTAGAGGTATTTTCAAAAGCATCATTAAGCGCATTTGCCATTTCTTTAATTACTTCTGTACCTTGTTCCATACTATAATAGCTGTTAATTGTTCTAAAGTAGTCAATGTCAAAGCTAATTACTTCATATTCATTACTAGAGGCAGTAGAAAGTAATATATTTGCTTTTTCATAAAAGTATGACATTGACATTAATGGAGTTAGCCGGTCTTTTTGATACGTTTTTATTAGCAGATCTTGCTTTTGAGCCTGGGTTCTATTTTCATACGTGAAAAACGCAAGTATCAGAAGAAGAATAAAAAGTGAAATATAAATCCAATAATCTTCAAGAAAATTTGAAATGCCAGCCTCTGGATAATACAATGTTGTATGCCTGTTTAATATTTCATCATATTCACGAACAGTTATAGTATCTAACATAACATTGAATATAGGAACATATGTTTCTGCAATTGAGTTTAAAACGCCAAAATGAAAATTGAGTGTAAAGTCTGTACCAAAAAGATAATCTTTGCCCCCATCGAGATAGGCATTGGCATATGTTGAGCCGGCAGAGGTATACACGGCCATGTCAATTTTTCCTCTCTTATAAGATTCTAACATCTCTTCAAATGAGCAAAAAATTTCAAGAGAAATGTCTGGAAAGGCTGCTGCAAACTTATCAAAATTAATATATAAATATTTTGCAAACCCGATACGTGGAGTTTTTTGGATTATCTCAAAAGGAGAATAGGCCTTATTTGCAACAGCCATCGGAACCGTTGCAACCATAGACATTGTATAATACGATTCTGTTGGAGAATAACGCCCCTTTTCGTAATCAGTGGAGCCAACCAAAGATATTACAATATCAAAGTCTTCATGCTCATAATGCATATCTTTGATGTTGTAAGGAATGAACTCTACTTGAAACCCATATTTTTTAGCAAGAATACTCATAAGCTCAACAATAGCTCCATTTGCATTACCTTCTTCGTCTTGGTATGTAAACGGTCTATGATTATCAAGATACCCAACTATTAAAGGCCTCTCTCGTAATATTTCAACTTCTTTTCTTGTAAGCTCCCTATGGGAAAGATTTATAGAATCATCATTATATTTATCAAGCAATTCATTAAAATAAAAACCTTCTGCAATCATCATTTTTGAATAAGCACTATCTATTAGGTTCATTAATTCTATGTTTTCGTGGGTGGTTATTAAGTAGGTATCTTCATGCGCTAAATTTAATACTGAATAAAAGTTTTGTGTTGCTCTATTTTCCGAAAATGTTAAATAAAAATCTGCATCTAAGTTGAGATATGTTTCAAGATCACCAACCTTATATATTACTGAAATATTTTTTTCGCGAGCATAGTCAGCAAAAACTTTGTTTATTGGATTTTCTTCATAAGTAGCAACAGTTTTTCCATCAAGGCTAATAGGATCATCGTAAAATATTCCTTGTACACCCTTTGTTGCTAGGCTTGCTACAACTGAGTTCAAAGGCCGGCGAGAATACACGTATTTTCTTTCTCTTTCTGGAGTTTTTAAAAAAAGACCTATAACATCAACAATGTTATTTTCCAAAGCATCAAAAATATCTCCATCAATTCTTACAAACTCAAACTGCAAATCGCTTTCAAACTCTGTTTTTTTAAGCAAATCGTAACCAATACCTTCTCGACCCATATTTTCAAGGTCATAAACTAAGTCAGTATTAGGTTGATACCCTACAGTTATTACTGTTTTATCTGCTCCTGACAGTAACGTAAAAGAAAAAAGAAAAAAAATTATTGTTGTAAAAAAAACTTTGTTCTTTTCCACAAAAAACATACACACATCCTTCCAAAGGAACTCTATCCCCGTAATAGACTGTGTAAAACTAGATGCTTGAAAACATAAAAGAGCGTAGGGACAGAACCTCTATACTATAAACATGTAAAAAACAGAAAGGTTACATATTTATAGGAAAGGATTATGCATTAACTTCTCTTGTTAGAATCTTGCATGAACTTGCGCATATTTTTCATTCCACCTACATCTTTGAACATTCTTTCGAGCTTTTTCTTTTCAAGCTCTTTACTGCTTAGCCCAGAGTATGAGGATTCATTCAGGATTTTTCTATAATTAGAAAGACGTCTTTGGTCAAGATGTCCATCATCGATAGCACGAAGAACAGCGCAACCAGTTTCAGCTGTATGCGAACAATCTGAAAACTTACATTCGTTAGAAAGGAGTTCAATGTCTTCAAATGATGTCGACAAGTCTGCTGTATCTATACCCAATTCTCTCATACCAGGTGTATCAATAAGCACACCACCCATTGCACAAGGAAACATTTCTCTTCCTGTTGTCGTATGCCGTCCTTTATCACCTCTTCCTACTTCTGTAGTCTCTATTGCAGTATTACCTGAAATATTATTTATCAACGTTGATTTTCCTACTCCAGAAGAACCAATAAAAACACCTGTAATGTTTTTCTCAAAATATTTGCGGAAACTACTTTCAATATCACTATCAAACATTGAAACTGTTATTATATCGCTAAACGCAGAAACACTTTCTACTTCTGCAATAGTAGCTTCAATGTTCTCACATAAGTCGCTCTTTGTAAGTACAATGACTGGTATCGCTCCACTATCCCAAGCAATAGCAAGGTATCGCTCCAATCGGCTTAAATTATAATTATTATTGAGGGACATACAAATAAAAACAGTATCGATATTTGCAGAAATTATCTGGGCTTGACCTTCCTTTCCTACGGCCTTTCTTGTAAACATACTTTTACGTGACAATACATGATGTATAATAGCATTGCTGTTTTTTTCAAGTGATACCATAACATAATCACCCACAGCTGGTAGCATAGTGCTATCATGTGTTTCATGGCGAATCTTTCCAGAAAGCTCTGCGATACCCTCAAGTGTTTCGGTTACAATGTTATAATGTCCTCTATGTTGGGCTATGATTCGTGCTAACTGAAAATCAGGATACCCTGTTGCTTCTGCTAAAAATTTTGGAGACACACCATAGTTTTGCAATAAATTTATACTCATATTGCTAATGTAGCGATTTATAGCTTTTTTTTCAAGAGGGAATTTATTACCACAAATAGAAAATAGTATGCTATAATATATATGCTGAGGACATCATGATTACTGAAACAAAAAAAAACAAGCAAATACAATTTAAATTAGATTGTAACAATATTTCTTACGTTTTTCACACAACAAAATATGGACACCTCGAAAATCTCTATCTAGGAAGGCTTACTGACGATACAGATTTTACACTATCACAAAAGAAAAACAATGCAGGTTATGGCTCTAGCGTATGTTATTCAGAGGGAGACACAAATTACTGCCTTGATGATATGATGCTTGAATATTCAGGCATTGGGAAGGGAGATTTTAGGAACTCACCTATAGAAATACGAATGCCACAAGGGGGCTTTGTAAATGACTTTATATATCAAAGCCATAGCATCACAAAGGGATCTCCAACCTCAAAAGAACTTCCACTCGCAATTGAAGATACTGAAACAGGTGAAAACGTACAAACCCTTACTATTGTAACGAAAGATGTAGCTTTAGATGTTTATTTAACAATTGAATACGTAGTATTTCCTTTCTCCAACATAATTGCGCGCCGTGTTATTTTGGAAAACAAAGAAAAGAATACTTTAGAAATTAGAAAAATAATGTCTTTGATGATTGACCTTGACCAAAAAGACTTCGACATGGTTTCTTTTGACGGCGGATGGATAAAGGAAGCGCACAGGCATGAAAGTAATTTAGCAGAAGGAATACACATAATTTCTTCTACTACAGGAGGAAGTTCAAATAGGCATAATGCTGGCGTTATACTTAAAAAGAAAAATGCAACAGAAGAGACTGGTCTTTGTTTTGGATTTAATCTTATTTATTCGGGTAACCATCATACAGCAATTGAAAAAAGTCCGAACGGAACACTTCGAATAGAAAATGGCATAAATCCGCACTGCTTTTCATTTGAATTAAAAAAAGGGGAAAGATTTGAAACACCTCAATCAGTTATGAGTTTTTCTTTTGATGGGATGAATG
Source organism: uncultured Treponemataceae bacterium (assembly GCA_964369585.1). Lineage (GTDB taxonomy): Bacteria > Spirochaetota > Spirochaetia > Treponematales > Treponemataceae > CAYJFX01. The sequence goes on from CAYJHL010000019.1 coordinate 13,330, forward strand.
GATTATCAAAAAATTTTCACTCTTTCGTAAAAAAAAACATTGTTAGAGGAGAACACAAAAATAAAGAGCGCCCCGTACTTATAAATGGATGGGAAGCGTTTATGTTTGACTTTAATGAACGTAAATTAGTAAATCTTGCGAGACAAGCAAAAAAACTTGGTGTTGAACTTTTTGTTCTTGATGACGGCTGGTTTGGAAAAAGAAACAGCGATAAAGCTGGCCTTGGAGATTATTCGATAAACAAAAAAACACTTCCAAGAGGACTCAAACCTTTAATTGAAAAAATCAATAATTTGGGCCTTCAATTTGGGCTTTGGTTTGAACCTGAAATGGTTAATAAAGACAGCGACCTTTTTCGCTTACATCCAGAATGGGCGGTAACAGAACCTAGTCGAAAGCCTGCATTTGGACGAAATCAATTAGTACTAGATTTAACCAATATTGATGTGCGCAATTACATAGTAGAAAATGTAAATGGAATATTACAATCCCATAATATTGAATATGTAAAGTGGGATATGAATCGCCATACATCAGATATGTATTCAAAAACACTTTCAAATCAGGGGGAGTTTTTTCACAAGTTTACATTGGGCTTATATGACATCTTAAAGCGTATTACAGAAGCGAACCCATCAATATTGTTTGAATCCTGTTCTTCTGGTGGAAATAGGTTTGATCTTGGAATGCTTTGCTACATGCCTCAAGTGTGGGCCTCAGATGACACCGATCCTATTGAGCGCTTAGAGATTCAGGGAGGCCTTTCATGTCTGTATCCTCCATCAACATTTGGAGCACATGTCTCAATGACTCCTCATGCCCAAACACTTAGAAACACGCCCTTGTCTACACGTTTTAATGTTGCTTCCTTTGGCCTTTTAGGGTATGAACTTGACTTATCAGAACTTACACGAGAAGAAAAAAAGGAAATAAAAGAGCAAATTATATTTTATAAAAAATACCGAAAAACACTTCAGTATGGGGATTTTACAAGGACATTCAAAAACAAGAGGGTGCAGTGGCAAGCAAGTGATGAAAACACAGTAATAGTTGGAAACTTCCAACAAGGTATTCATGCAGCGCCTAACAACGATGTCCTTTATGCAAAAAATATTGATGCTACACAAAAATACAAAGTATGTTCAAAACCACAAAGAATTGCAATTAAAACCTTTGGTGGTCTTATGAAGCACGTGTTTCCTATAAACTTACATTCAAACGGTTTTATTTTACGTACTATAAACAAGTTTTATTCTCTAAAAGATGCAAAAGAAGAATACACAGCCTCTGGAGCACAGATTATGTCTGGAATTAGATTAAATCAGCAGTTTAATGGCACCTATTACAATGATAAAATACGCTTATTAGGCGATTATGGCTCAACATTATATATAATTGAAAAAACAACATGAGGAAGGGGAAATGAATAACATTTTGCAAATTAAAAAGAATAGATATTTCTTTGGTCTGGGCACAGTTGGAAGGGATATGGCGTATTCACTGGTAAGTATGTATCTCATATTTTATTACACTGATATTATGAATTTATCAAACGCTGCTATTGGTTGGGTAACAGCATTTATGTTTTCCTTTCGTATTTTTGATGCCTTAAACGATCCTATTATGGGTACTATTGTAGATAATACTAAAACAAGATGGGGGAAATTTAAGCCGTATATTGGACTTGGTGCTTTTTCATCAGGTGCTTTAACCATTATTCTTTTTACAGATTTTGGATTGCAAGAAGCTGGCACTATTGCGCTCTTTGCTATTGTTTACTTGTTTTGGGGCATTAGTTTCACTGTTAATGATATTTCGTACTGGTCAATGATGCCAACGCTTTCAAAAGACCAAAAAGAACGTGAAAAGATTGGCTCTTTTGCAAGAATATGTGCGAACATTGGTCTTTTTAGTGTTGTAGTTGGTATTACTCCAATTACAAATGCTTTAGGACAAGCTTTTGGTAGCATGAAAACTGCTTATACCGTATTTGCCCTTGGTATTGTTATTCTTCTGTGGGGATTTCAATTATTTACGCTTCTTGGAGTAAAAGAAGAAAAAATGCAAAAGGCCCCTGAAAAAACAGACTTAAAAGGTATGCTAAAAGCTCTTTTCAAAAATGATCAATTATTAGTTACAGCAGTAGCAATGGCACTTTTTATGATTGGTTATAATATTACAACTATATTTGGACTCCATTACTTTAAATACATATTTGGAGATGAGTCAATGTACTCAATTTTCGCTCTAGTATTAGGGGTAGCTCAGCTATCTGCTCTTTCTGTGTTTCCTTTATTTTCAAAAAAGTTTACTCGAAAACAACTATATATGTATTCAACCATTTTAGTTATGATTGGCTATTTAATTTTCTTTTTTTCACCTCAAAGTATTGGCTATATCATTATTGCAGGTCTTTGTATCTTTTTCGCACAGGCATTTATACAGCTATTAATGCTTGTGTTCCTTGCTGATACCATTGAATATGGAGAATGGAAACTTGGAAAAAGGAACGAATCAATCAGCTTTGCAGTCCAACCCTTTATAAACAAAATGGGAGGCGCTGTAGGATCAGGTGTTCTAGGTATTACAGTGATCTTATCAGGAATGAATACTGCAACATCAGCCGCAGATATCTCTGCGTCGGGAGTGTTACTAGTAAAGACAGTTATGTTAATTATTCCTTTAATTATTATAGCTATTAGTTTTGTTATTTATGCGAAAAAATTTAAGATTGATAAAGCTTTTTATGAGCAGATTTTACATGATTTAGAGAATAAAAAAGTGTGATATTGTCACAGTGTCTTTAAGTAACTTGAATACAAAAACGTACTTTCTTGACAAAAGATACTGGAAAACGTATACTGTATTTATGAGATTTGTAATCTCTAAGCACATTTTTAATTTGGAGATTTAATGAATGTCGTGGCGAAATGGTGCCTCTCCATTCATTTTACGTTTGCGTTGCAAACTATTATTTTTTGCCGTTTTCAACGGCTTGAAAAAAAGCAAGCTCAAAAATTGATATTTTTTTTACTTGCTTTTTTATAGGAGAAAAAATGAAAAAACTAATTGGCGCCGTTCTACTAGGTATTGTTGCACTCAGTGCAATAGGTTGTTCGGATTCTGAAGAAAATGAAAATGTTTTACGTGTTGGAATGGATTTGAAATTCCCTCCATTTTCATATATTGGAGATGATGGCGAAGCTGCTGGTTTTGAACCTATTATTTCAGAGGCCTTTGCAGATTATTTAGGTATGGATCTTGAAATTGTAAATACAGACTTTTCAGTTCTTATCCCTGCCCTCGACACGGGTGATGTAGATATTTTAATTGCAGACATGTCAAGCACACCTGAAAGAGCACAAAAGGCAGATTTTTCTAATGCTTATCGCTACTCTCATACACCAGCCTTGGTAAACAAAGAATTTGCGATTGCCAATAATATCAACGATGATATGACAGAAGAAGACTTTTTTTCCATTGAAGGAGCTAAATTTATTGGTCTTTCAGGAACAAAGGGTGTGTATTATCCACAAACCCACGGTGTGAATGTTACGGAAGTAACTGAAATTGGAACAGGCTTACTTGAAATTTCTAAAGGTATTTCTCACATACTTGTTGCTTCAGATGAAGTTCATGGTTTTCATGCGGCAGACCCTGAGAACACAGTTGTATATGCAGGAATAGAAGATGTTGTTGGCTCTCGTTTTGCCGTAAAAAAAGGCAACAAAGAACTTCTCGACAAAGCGAATGATTTTATTGCAACAATGTACGAAGATGGTGGATTCTATGACCAAATTGCACCTGAATACGACATAATTGTAGGAGAGTTCTTACAAAGTCCAGCTCTTGGGCTTGATTATATTGTATACCCAAGCATAGAATAGGATTTTTAATGAATAAAAAGCTTGACTCACTGCAGTACATAGCAGTCATACTTATCTTTACAATAATCGTCGGCATCGCACTGGCTTTTACCATTGACGATCCTCGCTATGATCTCATTTTGTCAAGCAAAAGCTTACTTATAAAAAGCTTTTTTACAACTATTTGGATAAGTCTTGTTACCCTTGTAGGGGCGTTAATTATCGGATTTGCGCTGTTTGTAATGCTCCGCTCAAAAATTACCATAATTAGAGCTTTTGCAGAAGTGTTTAATGAAATAATAATGGGAACGCCCCTTTTGGTAATGATATTCCTCGTTGTATACCCATTAGGGCAAGTTATTGCTATAAATGACAAGCTTTTTTTAGGTATTCTTGCAATGATTCTATACAATAGCCCCTATGTTGCGAATGCATATGAATCAACTGCAGCCGTTGTAAGTCCTGAGCAATACATTGTAATGGACTTATACCAGTTTAAGTGGTATCAAAAATATCTCTATGTTATTTTACCTCAAATGGTTAAACCTTTTATTCCCTCCTTGGTAAATAACCTTTCAAGTGTTATAAAAGGTTCTGCTCTTTTAAACATAATAGCAGTAGGAGAAATAACCTATATTTCAACCGTTATTTCTAATAGAACGTATGCGGTAATTGAAGGCTACTATATTATGTGGCTTATGTATTTAGTGATGACAATTCCACTTTCACTATTAGCCCGTTACATTGGAAAAAAGGTTACAAAATGAAACTACACATAAACAATATTTCTAAAACATACGGTGAAAGTGAAGCCTTAAAAAATATTACACTAAACATAGAGAACGTATCCTCTGTCGGTATTATTGGTGAATCAGGCTGTGGCAAGTCGACTCTTTTAAGACAGCTTGCCGGTATTGAAAACCCTGAAACAGGCGATATTACCATTAATGGAATATCACCTATACATAATAAAGAAACCTTTCAGCAAAAAATTGGAATGGTATTTCAAACACATAACCTTTTTCCACATTTCACCATAAAAGAAAACATTACTTTTATTCTGCACACAATAAAAAAACAAAGTAAAAAACAGGCGAAAGCAAAGGCAAATGAGCTTTTGAAACAGCTTTATATTGATGCAGAAGCAAATAAAAAACCAAGAGAAGTTTCAGGTGGACAAGCACAGAGGGCTGCCATTGCAAGAGCTTTATCAACAGACCCTGAACTAATTTTTCTTGATGAACCAACAGCTGCCCTCGATCCACTTTTAACCGATGAGGTATTAAAAGCGGTAAAAGGACTAAAAAAAGAAGGCAGAGAGTTTATTTTTGTAACACATGAAATTGCTTTTTTAAAAGAGTTTGCAGATTACGTTATTTTCTTAAAAAATGGCGAAGTTTGCGAAGCAGGAGACAAAGCATGTTTAATTTCCCCTAAAACGCAAGAACTTCGAGACTTCTTAAAAATTTATTAAGCTGTTATTTTTTCCAATATGCCCGTGTAAAGAATATTATCATAGTGTACAATTCTAATCGTCCAGCAATCATTGCAAAAGAAAACCAAAGCTTTGCAGCAGGGTGAAAAAAGGCATAATTTCCTACAGGCCCTATGGCACCAAACCCAGGGCCAATATTTCCAACTAATGCAAGCCCCGCAGTATAGGACGTAACTAAATCTGCACCATTGAGGGCTGCCACCATCGCAGTAATTACAACAAGAGTAAAGTACAAACAAATAAATCCTGCAACGCTATATACAATGTCTTTTCTTCCTGCGCGATCGTTTAGTTGAATGCTGAAAATTCCATGAGGATGAAGCATTCTTTTTATTTCTATACCTAGTTGCTTTGAAATAATAACCCATCGCAACACCTTAATACTACCACCCGTAGATCCTGTACAACCACCAACAAACATTAAGAAAAAAATAATCATTTGTGCAAAAGGATGCCACAAAGAATAATCTGCAGTAACAAAGCCTGTTGTTGTTGTAATTGAAACAACTTGAAAAGAAGCATAGCGAAGAGCATCTGCAATAGTGCCATAAGTTGGATAAATAAAAATTGCAATACCGATTATAGCAACACCAACAATTGCTAAGTATGCTTTTAACTCTGTATTTCTAAGAAACTCCCCTCCATTACCAATAATCAAATGGTAATACAGACTAAAGTTTACCCCCGCTAAAAGCATAAAAGCGGTAATTATCCAATCTATTGAAGCAGAATTATATCCCCCAACACTTGCATTTAAAGAACTAAAACCACCTGTTCCAAGTGTTGCAAAAGTATGCCCAATTGCATCAATAAAATCCATTCCTGCTACCATAAGAAGAATAGTTTGAATAATGGTAAATCCTAAATATATAAACCACAATATTTTTGCAGTCATAGTTATTTTCGGTGTTATTTTACCTTTTTCTGGCCCTGTGGTTTCTGCCTTTATAAGCTGAAAACCTCCAACACCTAAAAGGGGAAGCAAGGCTACCGTTAACGCTACAATTCCCATACCCCCAAGCCAATGCATTTGCATTCGCCAGAGATTTATTGAACGGGGAAGACTTTGTATTTCGGTGAGTATTGAAGCTCCCGTTGTTGTATAGCCAGAAGCACTTTCAAAAAAGGCATCCGCAAAGGATGGAATATATCCTGATACCATAAAAGGAACAGCACCAAGCAAACTTGCAAAGGTCCACGAAAGAGCAACTGCAACAAACCCACTTCGCAAAGATAATTTAAACTTTTGCTTTCTTGTGATTACTAAAATTAAGGCACCAAAAACCCAACACCAAAGAATAGGTATAAGAAACGAATCAATTACATCTGTTTCTCCAACTTTAAGTGCGACACCAAGAGGGAGGAGCATAGTAAAAGCAATAATCATTAGAAGCATAGAAATTAGGCGTAAAAGTGAAATTGTTCTCAACTTTCAACTCCAAATACGCTAAGCACATCAAAAATATTATCTGGTTGTACTAAAAAAACTAAAACATCTCCTGAATGAAAAGTTGCATCCCCTGATGGTATAGAGAATTTATCTTTTTTCTTTTCTTTTACTAAAAGCACAATAAATGCTGATAAATCAGAAAAATCACTGAGTTTTGTCCCTATTATTGGGCAGTTTTCAGGGAGAACTATTTCTATGATTTCTAATTTTCCATCAGTTACCGTATGAATACCCGTAACACTTTTCCCACGCAAGTGGGTAAGAATACTATCAATTACGGCATCTTTTATAGGGATGGCAACATCAATACCTATATCACGTCCAATTGCTGCATAATTTC
>CAYJHL010000020.1:0-20412 GCA_964369585.1 uncultured Treponemataceae bacterium
TTATTAGAAAAGAAAGTATTATGGATATTGTATGTGCTTTTATGGCAATTTTAGAAGCCGTAAAATTTCATTCAGCATGCATATTACAAAATAGAATGTTTGGAGACATTAAAATTATGCCGGTTAAGGCAGCATAATGGGGTTATACGTGGATTTAGAAAAAGAAACTGCACTAGTAGAGGCAATCTTCTTTTTAGAAGGTGAATCATTAAGTATTGACGGATTAGTGCGTGTATCGAATCTTTCAAAAGATGTAGTACAGATGTGTTTAGAAAGATTACAAGAGAAATACAACACAGTTGAATCAGGATTGGAACTACAACAAATTGGTGGAGGTTGGCTACTCTGCGTAAAAAAAGATTTATGGGGTTCATTAAAAGAACGTTATGGTAAAAAAAATGAAGGTAAACTTTCAAAAGCAGCTTTAGAAACATTGTCGATTATTGCATACTCTCAACCGATAACTCGTGGTGAAATTGAAGCAATTAGAGGCGTTTCAGCTGATAATATGATTCGACACCTTTTTGAAAGAAATATGATAAAAGAAGTCGGAAAAAAAGATGTCCCAGGAAAACCCGTTCAATATGGAACTACAAAAGAGTTCTTAAAAATATTTAGATTGAACAGTATTGCAGATCTTCCAAAATTGGATGAAACTGAAAGTGAGAGATTTGAACTTGCAAGATAATATTCGATTACAACTTTACTTAGCACGCTGTGGAGTCGCAAGTAGAAGAGGTGCAGAAGCATACATAACAGATGGCCGTGTGAGTGTTAACGGAGAAATAATTACTGCACAGGGTACAAAGGTATCAGATAGTGATATTGTATGTGTAGATGGCAAAGAAGTACATCCAGAAGAACAAAAACGCTATGTTTTATTGAATAAACCAGCTGGCTATGTATGCAGTCTAAGTGATGAAAAAGATAGAGAAGTTGCAGCTGACTTACTTAAGAGCCATTTTAATGAAAGACTTTTCAACGTAGGACGCTTAGATATGTTTTCTGAAGGCTTAATTATATTTACCAATGATGGTGATTTTATGCAAAAGCTTTCTCATCCTTCATCACAAGTTGAAAAAGAATATGTAGTCGAAGCAAGCATGCCAATACCCCCAACCTTAATTGAAAAATTTCAATCAGGTATACGCGTTGAAGGTGTTTTTTATAAATGTAGAAAAGCAGAGCTACTTGGAAAACGTAGTGCAAAGTTTGTGCTTATCGAAGGCAAAAATAGAGAAATTAGGCGAGTATTTGAACATTTTTCTGTAGGTATTAAGATGTTAAAACGAACTAGAATTGGACACTTAACACTGGGTACATTAGAGCGTGGCGGTTTTAGAGAGCTGTCTAAAAAAGACATAGACATGTTTTTTAACACTTAATTAGGAGAGGTAAATGGTTGTAGCAATTGATGGACCAAGTGGTACAGGAAAAAGCACTGTAGCGAAAATTATAGCAAGTAAACTGAAAATTGCTTTTTTAAACTCCGGTAGTTTTTATAGAGCCAGTACCTTAGCTGTATTGCGAAACAATATTAAAATAGATGACGAACAAGCTATTATAGAGCTTATACAGGCATGCACTTTCGATTATATAAACGAACACTTAATATTAAACGGAGAAGATGTTGAACACCTTTTACATTCAAGTGATATCGACTTAAATTCTTCAAAAGTTTCATGCATAGTACAGCTTAGGCAACTAATAAACAATAAGTTACAAGATCTTACAAAAAAAATTGATTTTGTTTGTGAAGGACGTGATATGACTACGGTTGTATTTCCAAATGCAGAGCATAAGTTTTATTTGGATGCTTCGGTAGACATACAAGCTCAAAGAAGATTTACTCAAAGACCTGATGGCAAAACATACGAAGAAATAAAGCAAGCAATCATTGAAAGAGATGAAATTGACAAAAACAAAGCCGTAGGCAGTTTAAAAATTGCAAAAGATGCACAATATATTGACACAACATACTTGACCATCGAGCAAGTTTGTGACATAATATTAAATAAAATTTACATATAAGGGTTTACTATGGAAGAAATGGAAGTGGGAATGACTGAAGCGCAAACCTCCGATGCGATCAATCAAACACAATTACAAGAGAAGTACTTTAAAGATTTTGACGCACTCGAAGAAGGTCAACTTGTAAAGGGTACAGTTGAAGCAGTTACTTCAGATGAAGTGTACGTTAATATCGGTTACAGAGCAGAAGGAAAGATTCCTAGATCGGAGTTTAAAGAATTACCAGAAGTTGGCGACACTGTTAAGGTTGTTCTAGAAAAGAAAGATGGAAAAGACGGTCGACCAGTTATTTCAAAAATCAAAGCAGAAAGCATTGAAATTTGGAAAAACTTGAAACAAGCTTTTACAGACAAAACACCTGTAGAGGGAACTATTGACAAATCTGTAAAAAGTGGGTTTGAAGTATTATTAGGTGCAGGAATACGTGCATTTTTGCCTTTAAGTCAAGCTGATATTCATCGCGTGTTACAACCTGAAAAATTAGTTGGTTTAAAAAGTCTTTTTTATATTGATAGACTATATACAGAAAAAAAAGCAAATATTATTGTAAACAGAAGAAACTACTTAGAAGAATCAATTACATCAAATAGAAACACATTCTTTGATAGTATTTCTATTGGTGACACTGTGACTGGTACTGTAAAAAGTTTTACAAGTTTCGGTGCATTCATTGACTTAGGTGGTTTTGACGGTCTTTTACATATCAATGATATGAGTTGGGGACATGTTACACGTCCTAAAGACTTTGTAAAAAAAGGTCAAGAAATTACTTTAAAAGTTATCAGACTCGATCCAGAAGATAAGAGAATTAATTTATCATTAAAACATTTTTCAGAAGATCCATGGTTAAATTTCGAAGGAAAATACCATGTTGAAGACATTGTAAAAGGTAAAGTAACAAAACTTGCTGATTTCGGTGCATTTATTGAACTTGAAGAAGGTATTGAAGGTTTAGTACACATCAGTGAATTCTCATGGGTAAGAAAAATCAACAAACCTAGCGATGTTGTAAAACAAGGTGATGAAGTAGAATGTATGGTTTTAGGCTATGACATTCAAGCAGGTAGAGTTTCTCTCGGTCTAAAACAAGTACAAGAAAATCCTTGGGACACTATTGGAGAAAAATATCCAGTTGATACTAAGCTTACTTGTAAAGTAGTTAAACTTACAAATGCAGGTGCTTTCCTTGAATTAGAAGATGGCATTGATGGTTTCTTACACATTGACGATATTTCATGGACAAAGAAAATTAAACACCCAAGAACTGACTTAACTGTTGGTCAAGAAATTGAAGTTTTGGTTGTTGAAAATGACCCAGAAAATCATAGACTTAGATTGAGTGTAAAACACCTTGGAGATAATCCATGGGAACAATTTATTCAAGATCATCCAGTGGGATCTATCATTGAAGGTGAAATTGTATCAATAACAGATTTTGGTCTTTTTGTTCGTGTTGAAAACGGAATTGAAGGCTTAATCAATAAGTCAAACTTAACAGATTCAAGAGAAGAATCTTATGAAGATGCTGTCCAAAAATACAATGTAGGCGATAAGATTAAAGTATACGTTGTGGAAGTGCATCTAGATAAACAAAAGGTTGCTTTTTCTGTAAAAGAAGTTAAGAAAAAAATACAACAAAGTGAAATGTCACACTATATGACAGCTAATGACAATGACTCTGAAGGAGCATTCACATTAGGTGACATATTAAAGAACAAGAACAACTAAAGCTCAAGCGGGTTTTTATAATGTTGCAGAATTCTTTTGATGTAGAAAAACTTAATACACTGTTTGATATTAATGCTCGAATAAACTCGAGTTATGAAGATATAGACAGTTTGCTTGTCTACATTTTGGAATCTGCAATGAGACTTGTTCGCTGTGAATCGTCTTCACTACTACTTATGGAAGGCAGAGACACTCTTAAGTTCCGAGTTGCATTGGGACCTAAGGGTGTTGAAGTTTTATCAATACCTGTAATGGTTGAAAACAGTATTGCAGGTTCTGTAGTTAAAGAAAATCGTTCAATAATAATTGATGATGTTACAAAACATCCATCATTTAATTCTGGTATTCAGAATATAACAGGTTATAAAACCTTTAACATGCTTGCTGTTCCTCTAAGAATAGACAATGTATGTATGGGTGTAATTGAACTACTTAATAAAGCCGATAACCAATCCTTTAACAAGGACGACTTAGAATTACTCGAGCTCCTTTGTGTTCAGGCTGGAGTTGCATATAAGAATGCCGATATTTATCATAAAACAAAAACCGAAATACATGAACTTAAGTCAGTAATATCAGATTACGAGTTTCATGAATTTGTAGGTAAAAGCCCAGCAGTCCAAGACTTACTTAAAGTTATTGACCAGGTCGCTGCAACAAATGCATCGGTACTGATACAAGGCGAAAGTGGTGTAGGGAAAGAACTAGTAGCTGAGCGGATACATCGCTTAAGTGATCGTAGCTCAAAACCTTTTGTATGTGTAAATTGTGCTGCACTTTCTGCTCAATTATTAGAGAGCGAAATATTTGGTCATGTGCGCGGAGCTTTTACTGATGCAGTTTCAAATCGCTTAGGAAGATTTGAGATGGCTAACGGTGGAACTATTTTCCTTGATGAAATTGGTGAGATGTCTTTAGATTTACAAGCTAAGTTATTGCGAGTTCTTCAGTTTAAGCAATTTGAAAGAGTTGGCTCTAATGAAACCATCAGTGTTGATGTTAGAATTGTAGCAGCTACAAATCGAAACTTAGAAGATATGGTTAAAGCAGGACTATTTCGTTCTGATTTATTTTTTAGATTAAATGTATTACCTATACATGTGTTACCACTTCGTAGCAGGCAAGATGATATAGAATTGTTAGCAGAACACTTCTTAAAAAAGTTTAGCATTGAAACCAATAAACAGTTTTTAAGCTTTTCTCAAGAAGCAATGAAAACTTTAAAAACGTATCAATGGCCAGGTAATGTTCGAGAACTAGAAAATTCAGTTGAGAGAGCTTGTGTTTTAGGTACGCCTCCGGTAATAGGTGAAAATGATTTACGATTAAATGTAGGAAAGAAAGATGAGTATGATTGCAGTGATACTTCTCTAAAAGTAGCTGTAAACAACTTTAAGAAAAATTATATTAGTCATATTTTAGATCAATGTGGTTGGAACCAAACAGAGGCTGCAAAGCTTTTAGATGTACAGCGCACATACGTATCTAAATTAATGTCAGAATTAGATATTAGAAAAGGTATGTAAACTACATACGGATAGGGGAGTTTAATCATGGAAAAAGTAGAAAAACAATCGATTAACAGCAAAATTACAGGAGCCATAGTGAAATCTCGATTTGTAATAATTACTGTATTACTTGCTTTAATTTTAGTAGCAGTAGTTATTGGAGTGATTTCCTCTGTTAACGATAGCAAGATTGAATCAGGCTTAACAGCGTTGGATGAATTAGAATTTCGGTATGAATCATTAGACACTTCCGCAGACACATTTGTACAAGATCAAAATGATACACTTGCACAAGCAAATGCGCTTGCACAAAGTTCTTCTGGAGTAGTAGCAGTACGAAGCTTACTTTTCATAGGTGACATTAACTTTGATTTAGAAAACTGGACAGAAGCAAAAGATGCATATATGGGAGCGTATGAAGCTGATAAAGAAGCATACACAGCACCCTTAGCCTTATACAACGCTGCAATATCAAGTGAAGAGAACGGCGATTTTGATAGCGCAATTGAATACCTACAAATGGTGAAAGATTTTGACGATTTCTCGTTGATGTCAAGAGCTTTGTTTAACCTAGGACGAATTGCAGAATTACAAAGTAATTTCTCTCTTTCAGAAGAAGCATATAAAACATTAAATGATGAATACCCTTCAACTACTTGGGCAAACCTTGCAAAAAGTCGCCTAATAGTGTTAAAGACAGAAGGAAATTTAGAGTAATAATGTATACGCGAGGAACAAAGTGAAACGACACGTTATATATATTTTAGTGCTTTTATGTCTTTGTTTCTCGTGTGGTTTACGCACATTTTACTTAATTGACCCACCCATAAACGCTGAAGCGCCAAATCCTTCTGATGGGGACGTAATTAGCTCTCCAAATGATTCTAATATCTTATTTACTTTCTCTGCTCGAGACCTTACTTCATCCGTTTTTATAAATCCAGGTACCGATGTTTATTATCGTATGTATTCAAGCCAAGATGATCTACAATCAGATGCTGAAAAAATAAATGATGCAAATGATGAAGACACAAATAATGGTTTTAAACAGTTGGATACTTTAGGATATAAAAAACTAAATATATTAAATGGCGGGGAAAACTCTCTTATAGACGCATCTGGAGGTAGAGTAATTATTCAACTAATTGACAATACTTTTTCAGATGCATATATCCGAGTTTCTGGATCTAAGATAGGCACACCAATACGTTATACAAATGATTATTTTAACTTTGATTCAACATATCCAAATAACCCAAGCGTAAATGATGAATATGAACTACCAAAAATAGGGGATAGCGATTTTAAATCTAGTAGCAGTAGTTTTGAGTATGTATATGTAAATGCATACGCTGTATCAACCGGAATGGATTCCTCTACTTTTTCTGCGGTGCAAAGCGAAGTTTTGCCCTTAGGTTTTACAGCGCACGAAATTAAATAACAGAAATCTCTGTCTTAATTGCACTTAGCAGCGCACTGTAATCGGTAAAACTTTGAATATCTGCATTTTCTTCGATAATGTGCTTTGGCGCCTTAAAAAGAAAACCTTTTTCACTTTGCTTAATCATTGCTAGATCGTTAAATGAATCTCCAGCTGCTATAACTGAGAGATTCATACTTTGAAAAGCTTTTACTGCATGATATTTTCCATTGTCCTGTCTCATAGCATAATTAACAATTTCATCTTGTTCATTAACTATAAGCTCATTGCAAAAAATTGTTGGCATATCAAGTTTTTTCATAAGAGGAAGTGCAAATTGTGAAAAAGTATCAGATAAAATAACTGTTTGGCAATGTAACCTTAGTTCATCCAAAAAATCTTTTGCACCATTCATAGGTTGTAATGTAGCAATAACATCTTGAATATCTTTTAACTTTAAATTGTTTTCTTTTAATATACCAAGTCTTTTTTTCATAAGAACATCATAGTCACTAATATCTCTGGTAGTAAGACGCAGCTCTTCTATTCCGGTTTTCTCAGCAACAGCAATCCAAATTTCAGGAACTAAAACACCTTCTAAATCTAAACAAGTCACAAACATAAAGTACTCCTATTGTAATGTATTTAAAAGCCATTCTTTAAAGGCTTTGTAATCATTTTGCATTGGTATTGAATTATCTTGTAACATCATAACTTTCTCTAGTCTATCTGGTAGTGGTGGTTCTCTTCCAGTTGCATCTTTTACAATTTCAGAAAACTTTGCTGGATGTGCTGTTCCTAGAATAATTCCGATTGCCTTATTATCTAATACAGATTGTGACCAATTTGGAATACTTGGAGTAATTCCTGGATCAGAAGAAGAGTTTTTAAAGCCAGATGTAAGAGACAAAAGACCTCCCTTTCTAAACTCTTGCCATGCTTTCCATGCAATTGCGCCATGTGGGTCTATAATGCACCCTGTTTTATCTAAGTGATTTAGAATTCCTTCTTTTATTCCTGCATCATCTGTCCAATAACCGCCCATAATTTCTTTAAGTTCTTCATGTCTATACATTGACATCATACGCTCAAAGTTACTTGGAGCACCTACATCCATAGCGTTTGCTAAAGTAGAAACCGATGGTCTAGGTTCATAATTACCTGATAAAATCCAGTCAGGAATGGTTTTGTTTGCATTTGTTGCTGCAATAAAACCGTCAATAGGTGCTCCCATCTTTTGCGCTATCAAACCAGAAGTGAGGTTACCAAAATTTCCTGATGGAACAGTTATAATTATTGAAGGATCTTCAATTTTATTATTATGCCAACTGCGAGATTTAACTAATAAAGATGAGTATACATAATAAAAGCTTTGTGGTAGAAGCCTCGATATATTAATAGAATTAGCAGAAGAAAGACGTAGTTTTTTTCTAATATCGTCATCGGTAAAAGCCGTCTTAACTAAATGCTGGCAATCATCAAATGTGCCGTCAACAGCTAAGGCTCTAACATTACCTGTAAATGTTGAAAGTTGTTTTTCTTGTAACGGACTGATTTTACCCTGTGGATAAAGAATAGTAACGTCAATACCGGGCAAATTATGAAAGGCACTTCCGACAGCGCTTCCAGTGTCCCCTGATGTTGCTACTAAAATATGTAAGTTATCATTTTCACCTTCATTAAAATAGGCCATGAGCTGCGCCATAAAGCGAGCACCAACGTCTTTAAACGCACATGTAGGACCATGGTATAATTCTAAAACATAGGTTACTGGGTCAACTTGCGTAACAGGTACATTAAAAGGATAACAATTTATAATAATTTCTTGGATTTTTTCATCACTTATTTCAGGGCTACAATACAGTTTTGCAATTTCATATGCAATATCTCTAAATGAGGGTGGTACAGTTTTCTCTAAAATGCTATTACTTAATCTTGGGTAAGAACAAGGAATGTATAATCCGCCTGTTGCTGAATTCATACCATTAAGAACTGCTGTCCTTAAGTCTACTTGAACTGCACTATCGCGCGTATCTGTATATATCATAGGTGTTTCTCCAAATAAAAACTTATCGATATAGTATATACATAATGTTAGTGATATTCAAGACCCCTTGACGTTTTACTATTCACAAAGTATACTTTTATTTGTGAAACATTTTTTTCTTTATACATTTACTATAATGCTTATTTTTTTGATTTTTTTGGCGTGCGATACTCCCGTTATAACTGAATATATTACAGAAGAAGTTATCATTGAAAAAGATTATCCGAGCTATATTTATATTGCAGAACCTACAACATCACCTTATGATATTTACTCTCGATCGTATCCGTCTGTTGGTGATGCTATTGAAGCAATATTGACAATGGTTACTGATAGCAACAATGAGTTTATAATAATGCTTTCTGGAACAATAAAAGAGTCTAACATTACAATTGACTATAAAGGTAGTACCAATCTAACCATTACTTTTTTAGGTTTTGCCGATGGCGCAGTGCTTGATGCCAATGCTTCTTCAAGTGTGTTATCTTTAAGAGGTGAAAATTTACACGTAGTTCTTGGAAAGGATATTACACTTACAAATGGGCATTCAAGTGAAGGTGGTGGAGTCTTTGTTTTTGAATCCGCCCTGACTATCGATGGAGCAAACATATCAAAAAATTCTGCTTACTTTGCAGGTGGTGGTGTATTCGTAAAAAATGGTGCGCTAAATATTTATGATGGAGTAATTACTTCGAATAGCGCAACAGGTAAGAGTGACTCTAAAGCAGGTGCAGATGATAACTTTATTGGTCATGGTGGCGGTGTCTATCTAACTGGAAGTAAAGATATGAATCTAGTTGGAGAAATAATAGAACTAGTTGATACTTTTTCTACCTTTAATTTTTCAGGCGGAGAAATTTCACATAATACAGCTACAGGACAATATGGGGGTGGTAGCGGTGGTGGCGTCTACCTAAATTTCAACACAAAAGGATCAATTAGTGGAGGAGCTGTAATTAGAGATAATTCTTCAGATTATTATGCAGGTTTGTGCGCATATATGTCTGACTTCACTATAATTAGCGGAAGAATTGAAAATAATTATTCTAAGTATACAGATGAAGACCACAATCTTTAGAATTAACAGCCTCTCACACTCTAAAGTTTTCTGCAAATAGGGCACATTCTGACCAAATAGCTTGTAAATTATATCCGCCAGAATCGCCATCAATATCTAAAACTTCACCAAGAAAATACAACCCGGAAACAATTTTTGATTCAAATGTCTTCGGATTTACTTCTTTTAAGCTAAGGCCACCTGCTGTACACATACAAGTATCGTACCCTTCAATGTTATCAATTTTTACTGAATACGCAGTTATTAAATCAAGTAATAATGATATATTCTTATGCGACACCTCACCCAGCTTTTTTTGTGGATCTATTGAAAGTCTTTCGCAAAATAGTTGGATTAGTTTTTTTGGAATTGCATATTTTTTCAAAGCATTACCTAAAACTTCATTTTTTATTTCTTTTAAATATGATTCTAGATTTTCTCTTTTTTCTTGAATAAAAGAAATTGTAATAGTTTCGCCAATGCTAAAGTTTCTCGAATTGTCGATAATAACAGGACCCGAAAACCCCTTATGAGTTATTAATAGAGGACCTGAAAATGCCTTTTTTTTGCTTATACACACTTTAGCTTCACTAAAAGATATTCCGGACATACATGAGAGCGTGTGATTATCACAATATATACTTGCAAGCGAAGGTTTTAATGGTATAACTGTGTGCCCAAAGCTTTTTGCAAATATGTATCCATCTCCTGTAGAACCTGTATGAGGAAAACTTTTCCCTCCAGTTGCTATTATAACCGCTTTTGAGTGGTATACATTCTTACATGTTGTAAGTGAAAAAACAGTATCATTTTTTTTAATTTCTGTTACTGCTTCATCTACATGAATTGATATGTTCTTGAGTTTTGAGAGAAAAAGATCTTTTATTTCCTTTGCTTTCATTGATGATGGAAAATATTTACCATCATCTCGACACATTGTACGTACTCCATTGTTTTCAAAAAAATAGACTATATCATCTACAAAGTAATTGTTAAAAGCATTTCTTAAAAATTGTCCATTATTTCCATATTTTAATAAAAAATCATCAAGGCTACCAGTATGAGTAAAATTACAGGCACCACTTCCAGTTGTTAAAAGCTTTTTTAGAGGTGTGTTCTCTTTTTCTAAGATAAGGATTGAAATTTTCTCATTACACTCAAGAAGTTTTATTGCTGAAAAAAAACCTGAGACACCACCACCTATAATTATTGCATCAAATGTATTCATCGCTACAAGTATAACAAAAAAATAAAATATATATAAGTATGCCTTACTTGCAATATACACTTAATTGTATTATGATAAAAAATAATCATAAAAGGGGAACCCTCATGGGAAAAACTATTGCTCGAATCTATCTTTCGCATTTTGAGCATAATATACAAACAATACAAACTTTAGCTCCAAATAAAAAAATATGTCTTGCAATCAAAGCCAATGCTTATGGTCACGGTTTGGTTGCAATTGCACAAAAAGCACATGAATTAGGAATCGAGTTTTTATCAGTAGCTACAGTAGATGAGGGTATTGAACTTCGAAATGCCGGTATACGTACACCTATTTTACTTTTAAGTTTATGTCACAAAGATGAATTATACGATGTTATTGCATATTCTTTAACACCATTGGTTGCAGATATTGAGTTTATTGATTTACTGTATAAAGAGTTTGAATCTGCTAATAGAACAACATTTCCTGTTCACTTAAAAATTGATACCGGTATGGCTCGACATGGTGTACAAGAAAAAGATGCTCTTCACTTGGCAAAGCATATTCAGTCAAAAAAGGGCTTATATATTGAAGGCACGTGTACGCATTTAGCCGTTTCTGACTCAGTTTTTAACGAAGATATTCTCTTTACAAAAAAGCAAATTGAGATATTTAATTCAATAGTATCTTTGTTACAAAGAGATGGAATTTCAACAGGCATATTGCACTGTGCGGCTTCTGGCGGAATTTTAATGCATGAAGATTCTCATTTCGATATGGTAAGACCAGGAATCCTAGCCTATGGATATTACCCGAGTAAAGATTTATTTGATTATTTTGAGGACAAGACTGAACTAAGTTTTAAGCCAGTAATGGAGCTTATTTCTTATGTAACTGCTATAAAAGAAATTGAAGAGGGACAAACAGTCTCATACGGTCGAAAATGGAAAGCTACAAAAAATACTCACATTGCAACACTTTCTAGTGGTTATGGCGATGGATACAGTCGAAAACTATCCAGTGAGGTTACAGTTACAATCAGGAACAAAATATTCCCTGTTGTTGGTAGAATATGTATGGATCAATGCGTTATAGCTTTAGAAAAAAAAGATGACATAAAAAAATGGGATGAAGCAATATTATTTGGCCCACATAAAAACTGTAACACAGCTTTAGATATTGCAAATATTATTGATACAATCCCATATGAAGTACTCTGTGCAGTATCTGCAAGAGTAAAAAGGATATTTATTTCGTAATTATCCTAAAAAGGTAAAAACGACCATTAGCACTATACCTAAAAGTACAATACATGTTGCGTAAATCCATACTGGTAATGGATCATCACTTCCTCGTTTTTTAGGTGTAGCACTCAACATATAAGGTGTTGAGCCACGTCCTCTATTATTTTTATTTACAGTATTCTGTTCTTTTCTGTACGCTTTTCGCCGCTGAGCTGGAGTAAGGCTCGTGTCAAAAGGAGAGCCATCCATCGCATAGCCACACGCAGGGCATCCATTTTCAAATAAAAAATGTTCACCTGTTAATTCACATGCAGGGCAACGAACGGAGGAAAAAAACCTACCGCAATTTGGACAGAATTTAGCATCCCCGACAACTTCTGTATCACATGATTCGCAAAAAAATCGGGCTTTTTTGTTCTCTTTCATAATATAAAAATATAGCATATATTTCAAAAAGATTCTACTCGTTATTTAACAAAAAATCAAAAAAGGTATAGGGTAACATTTTAAGTGTAACTTTATTATTTATTTTTCTGATTTTTGTAACTTTTTAGTAAGTGTGTTGTTGTATAATTAGTAGGTAAGCAGTGTACAGATAACATCCTCATAAACAACCTGTACATGTTTAATTTTTCTTACCTCCTCTTCCTTTTCCCCTTTTTTGCGTAGCATTAAAGGGGATTTCTTCTTGTATACACAAAACTGCAAGTTTTTTTCTTGAAAGTTTTACAAAATTGAGGTAAGATATCTACACTTAACTATTTTACATGCATTAATGCGCCGAGTATGAATATTTAATAAGTACATAAGGAAGTCACTTGATAGAATTAAAAAAAGTTACAAAGTCATATGGAAATCTTGTGGCTATTAACAACATAACATTAACAATACCTTCAAACTCAATTACAGCATTATTAGGATTAAATGGAGCAGGAAAAACGACGCTATTAAAGGCTATCGCAAGCATACACTATGTAGATTCTGGTTCAATTTTTGTGAACAACATAGATGCAGAAATGTCGGCAATAAAAAACAAACAGCAAATAGGTATTGTATCAGAACAGGATATTTTTTATGCTGATTTTACTACGTACGATTTTTTGTATTATACTACTGGAATTGCTCATCCTACAATACGTAAAAGAGAAAGATATAAAAAAATTTCAGATGTTATTACACTTTGCTCGTTACAAGAGGTTCTCGAGAAACCAATTAAAACACTGTCTACAGGGTATAAGCAACGTCTTTCTTTTGCCCACGCACTGTTACACGATCCAAAAGTACTCCTTTTAGACGAACCTACATCGGGCTTAGACCCGCAACAGATTGTTGAGATGAGAAATCTTATCATAAAGCTAAGTAAGCACATAACAATACTTATATCCACACATCTTATGCAAGAAGCCGAATCATTGTGTAGTCAAATTGCAATTATTCACAAAGGTGAACTTATTGCGTTTGGTTCTGAAAAAGAATTATGTTCTCTTTCAAAGACTCAGTGTCTTGAAAGTGCTTTTTTACATTTAATACAATCAGAAAAGGAGGGTCTTATTGCTAAACAATAAAACATCTTTTTTTCCACTTATAAAACGAGAACTTCATAGTTTTTTAATAAACCCTATTCTATATGTTGCTTGTGCATTTTTTTTGTTTTCAAATGCAATAAATTTTTTTTATGGGAATAGGTTCTTTATAGAAAATGTAGGAAGTTCTGATGTTCGTTTCTTTTTTGAATTTTTTCCAGTTGCATGCGTTTTTGTTATTCCAGCACTTACTATGAATTTATGGACAAAAGCAGATACCGAAAGCATCGCTCCTGTTTATTGCTTCCAAATTGTTCTAGCTAAGTGGTTTGCAACGCTTATCATTTTAATGAGCACAACAATTGCTTCGTTGTGTATCATTTTCGTTATTGCTCACTTTGGAACTATAAATTTTTCTGTAGTAATAGCTTCAATAATTGGATTGGCCTTTTTATTTTCAAGTCTGTGTTCTTTTGGTTTACTCTGTTCCGTGTTGTTTAGAAGCAGTACTGTTTCATTTTTTATCACTGCAATTGCATTAGCATTATTTACTTTTAATGAAAGCATTGCTTCAGGTAATTATTTTGAATCTAATACAATTAATGTTCTTATCCGTTTCTTTTCATTTTCGTACTCATTCAATTCATTTTCAAAAGGAATTATTGATTCACGAAATATACTATTTTTTATTTGTACAACCATTTTATTTTTAAGCTCGTCTTCACTTGTAGTTGAGTTAAGAAAGTATAGTAAAACATCTAAATCTAATCAAAAAAAATATTTACGACATGTTTACTTTGTTGGAGTAGCATTGATTTCTCTAATTTTATTACATAGTCAATTATCTCACACCCGCTTCGATTTAACTGAAAACAGAGCATTTAGCTTGTCTGATTATTCAAAAGATCTTGCAAATTCACTCGAATCAAATGTATTAATTACATACTATCTTTCACCAGAATTAATAGGAGCATACAGCACAACAAGAGATGTAGAAGACTTTTTATATGAGTATTCTGACTATTCTGAAAACATACAGATAAAGGTACGAAACCCAAACTCTGATAGTATTAAAACCACGCTTAAAAACCTTGGTATTGAAGAGCTAGACATACCTACTTATGAGCAAAACAAAACTACAGTCGTAAAAGCATATTCTGCGATTGTTGTAGAATATAATAATCGCATAGAAACTATCCCATTTTTAATTGACACAAGTACTCTCGAATATGATATAGCAGGAAGGCTATTGTCATTAATGGGAAGCTTAACGCGCTCTGCCTTTATTGTTGTTGGAAATTCCTATTCGCTTTTAGACGATTATCCACTTGTAGTACCTTTTTTAGAGGCGTCTGGATTTGCAACAAGAGAACTGCACAGTGATGATCTTTTACAAACTTCAAATCTTGACACTCGAACCCCGATAGTATTGCTTGGCTCTTCTATGCTGACTGTTGACCATGTGCAAGCACTACAAACTTTTATTCAAATTGGTGGAAAAGTCTTTTTTTCAGTTTCACCTATTGATATAAACCTTGATACATGGGAAGCACAGTTTGATCCCTCTTTTATGCATCCTTTGTTTCAATATTTAGAAACAAAGGGTATAAATGTACAACCAAAACTTATTCATGATTCAAAGAATTTTCAAACAACTTTGCTTTCTCAATCAGGTGATACGCAGCATATACATTATCCTTTTTTTATAGATATTGCTCCAATTCAATCAAATCAAAATATTTTACTTGGAAAAACTTTTAAGGGTATTAGTGCATTGTGGCCAAGTCCTATCGACTTACAAGGAAGTCTGCAAGAGATTGCACATACTTCATCAACAGCATGGCTTCAAACTTCAAACCAATTATTGTTTAATCAAGGAAGAAGTGCTTTTATTACAAATCCGTTTTTTGAAGATAATTTAAAACTGGATACTGAAACTCACGGTAACTATTCAATAGCAACAATTGTTGATGAATCAATGGTATTAATATCGGACCAATACTTTTTATCCAGAGGTATTGCCTATATAGAGCAACGTTCCGCTATTAGAAACTTTGATTTTTTAGTTAATTCATTATTATGGCTTCAAGGTAATTATGAGTTGTTAGACATAAAAACAAAAGCATTTATTGATTACTCTCTTCATAGCTTTGAACATGAAGATACATTTAAAAGCACACAACAGAGGGCTATTTTACTGCTATCCATTTGGTACTGTATTGCCTGCTTAGTCCCTTATATAATTCTTAGAATAAAAACTTACATTCACAAACAAAATGCAAATGGGGTGAAGCATGGAAAAAAATAGAAGAATTCTTTTACTTACTATGTATATACTATGCTTTATACTAGCAATAACGGCCATTTTAAGGGTCTTTTCACGTTTAGATGGGCGAAATATCATTATACACGAAACAACGCTTCTTAATCCAAACTATGCATCACTTGTGCAATTAATTGAATTACATTTTGAAAACTCGTCTGAAGTATTAGATATAAATCTCAGTAATAAAGGCTGGATAGGTAAGTACAGCAATTTGCAGTTTGCCGTGAATGAATCAAAGGTACATGAATTTATAAAACGATTATCAACACCTGTACGAGCTGAACAAATTTATACGAGTACTGAAAACCTTGTGCATTACAATGTTTTAGACAACACAAAGGAAATGAAAAATGTTGTACTGTCAGGTATCGACTCTGGTATCATTACGGAATTCTCAAAGTTAAATTTTGGAACATTAGATTATACAAAATCGAATCGTTATGTCATGTCAGCGAAAAATCCAAATATATACGCTGTTCCTGATGTATATTATAGCTTTTTACAAACATATCCGTCCGCATGGGTTGATCCAAAGATTATTCCAACAATGTTAAGAGATGGTCAACTTGACTCTACTGTTTTATCCGTACAGATAAATGACGGTACTATTGAAACAATACTATTTGCAGGCGATGCAATATTTGATAATGCTGTTCAAACGATACTTACACTTCAATCTTCTAATGTTGTTCAAGCTCAATCTTTTTTAGAAAAAACACCACAATACGAAATAACTGTCACTTACTTAAATAGACATACAGTAACATGCGCAATACACTCAATCAATGATGGATACCTTATTATTCCAGAGTCACCAGAATTATTGTATGCCTTACAGTTGAGTAAGTGGAGTTTTGATCGCCTATTACAATCCTTTATTGATTAAGCTCTCGTATTTGTGGAAGTTCTGAGGGAAGATTAAACGTAAGATTCCCATTACTAACTGCCATAAATTCAATTAAATTTGGATATTCTTTTAGAACTCTTCCTAATCTTGATAAACGCTCTAATTCAAGATAGTCTTGACCAGCATCAAAGCCTTCTAACTCGAATACACCTTCCAATGCTTGTTGCGTTGCCTCTTGGTAGGCGGCATAACTACTTTTTGCATGGTTATACATGGTTATATCAGGAAGCTTTGCATTATTAATTTTTATTGATGTAATATTCAAATCAGAATAGCGGGAGTTTGCATCAATACCCTCAATGAGCTCTGAGTCAGTAAGACTTGCTTGCATAACAAAATCAATATTGTCCATAGAATTAGTTATAATGAATTCTATGACTGAACGTGCAATTGAATCGGCTTGATCCTGTACATATGCATCTAAATCTGACTGACCTTCAGCTGACGTACGCTTTACAAAAACTGGCAAAGAAGATGCTTTCATGCTAACTACAATATCAACAGAAAAACTATAGTCAAAACTTGGGTTTCCTTCGAGCATATTGTTGTAAATATCTGCAGATGGTAAACTGCCAGAAATAGTTTCTGTATATGTTTGAGGCTTGCAAGAAAAAATTCGTATTTTAGAATTTGTTGGAATAAGCCTTTCCCAACTCCATGTAATACCTCCGGCTTCAATTACTTCTGTATGTACACCACCTGTTTTTGAAATCAAAACACCGACCTTGTCCACTGGTACAAAAAACTCAAGCCACCCCAATATAAATACCGCAGCTCCAAAAATTAGTAAAATGATAATTGAAAATAGTAATTTTTTCATATAAACTCCTCAGTGGTGTATGCACTAATAATAGTACGCTCAAATTGTGCAATATTTATAATCGCATATGAGCGAACACTTATTGCAATTAATCCGTATACATTGTAGTATATAACGGAATTGGGAAGTAGTGCAAGTGATAAAAAAAGAAAAGATACATAAAAAGACACCTCTTTTTTCATTAACAAATAGGTTTATACTTTTTTTATTAGGATTCAGTTGCGTTGTATTTCTATTGTACTTAGGTGGAAATTGGCAATTTTTTTTAGATGAAAACTTATTAATGTTATTAAGAATTATAGGAATCTCATCTATTTTCTTGTTAGTTTTTTTAATTATAGGTTTTATACAATCAGTTATTCACATAGTGTACAAAAAGAACTATTACTACATAAAATACATATTGCTTTATATTTTATATTTTGTTATAGCAACAGTTTTTTTCCTTTTTTCTAATGCAATTTCATTTCTATCTCATTAATTTTTGTAACTATTACATAAATTTTTTGTTTAAATGTTAGGGAGGTTATATGAACTCAAAAAGATTATATGGTATTAGAGGTGCTTGGTGTACAGAAAACACGGAAGTATCTATTCGTAGAGATGTAAAAGAAATGGTAAGCCAAATTTTAAAGCGGAATAGTCTCGAAGAAGAAGATATTGTTTCCATTCAGTTTACTGTTACAACAGATCTCGATTGCTTAAACCCTGCTGCCGCATTGAGAAGAGAAGGGTTGTGTTTAAACTCAGCATTATTTTGCTCAGTTGAACCTTCAGTTCAAGGTTCTTTGCCAACGACTGTTAGAGTGCTAATTACTGCATATGCTGATAGAAAGCCTGAACATGTTTATGGAGGAGGCGCAGAAATACTGCGACCTGATTTTTCAAAAAAAGGCTAGTTTGATGAGTAAGAAAAAAAAATACTGGATAGCAGCTCGTGAGTATGCAGGCTTGGCAGAAGCCGGTGGTGTAAAGAGTGTTGTTACATCACTTGCAAGGGGATTTCAGCATATAGGCTGGGACGTTACCGTTTTGATGCCACTGTATGGTTGTACTGCAATTTCTGATGTAGAAGATTTTGATGTAATAGAAAATGCAAGCGCTGAAATTTCTGTGGGCGAAAAAATATATAGAGTTGTTTATGCCCAAGGCTTTTATAAAAACATTAAAGTAGTTTTTATAGTTCATTCTATTTTCACTTCAAAAATGGGTGTGTATACATATACTCGCTTAGAAGAGGCCTTAAATCCTACATTAAAAAGTGGTGAAGGGCACTTTGATGCTAACATACTCAGTGTGCTTTTTCAAAAAGCAGTTGTCCAGTATGGTATGAATACCCATACCGCACCAGAAGCATTTCATTGCCATGATGCACATACGGCCTTAATTCCATTTCTGTCTCAGTGCTCAGATGATGCAAAAAAATTATATAATTTGACTAAGTTCGTAATTACTATACATAACGCAGGTTACTTTTATCGAGATCAATGCAAATCAATAACTCAAGCAAGTGAACTAATAAAGCTTCCTGCAAAAAATTTTTCTGCATATGCACTGAATGGAAAACCTGAACCATTTTTATTATCACAAAGTCATGCAACATTTACAACAGTTTCCCCATGGTATGCTGAAGAACTTCTTGATCCCAACAATGAGTTTTGCAGTGATATTAGTACAGAATTTGTTAAAAGGGATTTTAATATTATTGGTATAACTAACGGCATTGATTATGAAGATTATAATCCAACAAAGACAGCAGAATCTAAACTGCCATTTGCCTTTAACCCAATTATAAGTGACTTACAAGGAAAATATGACTGTAGAAATCATTTTTTACAAACATATAATGTCGTACATACTTGCAATGAAGAAAAGAAAATTGATAGAGTGTTTCAATATGGAATACTTAATAATGAAATTCTCTTAGAGGATCAAGAGGAACAACCAATATACTTTTCTTTTCATGGAAGATTGGTACACCAAAAAGGAATTGATGTTCTAACTGAAGCTTCAAGAATAGTACTAAAAAAGCGAAAGAATGCTCGATTCATTGTGATGGGGCAAGGCTCCAAAGAATTAGAACAAGCAAACTGTGACTTAGCAAAAGATTTTTATGGGAAATATTTGTTTTTTCAAGGTTACGATCAATCGTTATCAAGGCTCTGTATTGCAATGAGTGACTTTTTAGTTCTACCAAGTTTTTTTGAACCATGCGGTTTACTTGATTTTATTGGGCAGTTTTTTGGAACAATACCCGTTGCACACGCAGCAGGTGGTTTAAATAAAATAATTCATGAAAAGACTGGTTTTTTATATACAAAAAACGAACCAGAAGTTCTTGCAAATTTGCTTATTTCCCTTATTGATAAAAAGATTAAGGAACCAAAATACTTCTCTGATATGATTTCATATAGTGCAAAGTATATAAAAGATGAGTATTCATGGGATAAGGTAATTTGTGAGAAATATTTACCACAATTTTTGTAACTTTTTTTAAAAAAAACTGTTTAAGGTCTTGACCTTTTTTTTACATTAGTGTAATATATTTGAAGTTACGCCAACTTAGCTCAGCTGGCCAGAGCACGTGATTT
>CAYJHL010000021.1:0-20188 GCA_964369585.1 uncultured Treponemataceae bacterium
TAGAAATTGGTCTTGAAAACAAAAAAGAAGTTGAAGACATTGCCGATACCATTAAGGGAGAAGATTTAGCTACAATTATTTTCACTTCAGGTACAACTGGTGTTCCTAAGGGTGTAATGCTTTCACATAGAAACTATCTTTGCCAGTGCGAAGTAATCGCTGGAGTTCTTCCATCAAAAGAAGGGCATATGTGGTTATCGGTACTTCCTGTATGGCACAGTTTTGAGAGATTTATTCAGTATTCAACAATAGCCTTTAAAAGTGGTATAGCGTACTCAAAACCGGTGGCAAGTGTAATGCTTGCAGATATGGCAACTATTCGACCTGAATGGATGTGCGGTGTGCCACGTTTATGGGAAGCATTAGCACAAGGTGTATATCGTTCAATGAAAAAAGATGGGGGAGTGAAGCTCAAATTATTTAACTTCTTTATTGGAATAGGAAAAAAATACACCGTTGCAAAGGAACACGTTCTAGGCCATGTTTCTCAATACAAAAAACGCTCAAGAGCACTTGATTTCTTAAAAGGTATTGTTCCGTTTATTTTATTAAGTCCATTAGATGCACTTGGTGATAAACTTATTTTTAGTAAGATTAGAGCTAAGCTAGGTGGTCGTATGATTGCAGCTATTTCTGGTGGTGGTGCGTTACAACCAAATACAGACCTTTTTTATAGAGCAATTAAATTTAAGCTATTAGAAGGTTATGGTATTACTGAAGCAGCACCAGTACTCTCTGTTCGTGATGTGAACACGCCGAGACCAGGTTGTGTTGGTGTTGTATATCCATCAGCAGCAATTAAAGTTGTAGCTGAAAAAGATGGGAAAATTGTAGATGGTATTGGTCTTCCACCAGGAGAAAAAGGATTAATCCTTGCAAAAGGTGAACAGATAATGATGGGGTATTACAAACGTGATGACCTTACAAAAGAAGTAATCGATGAAGATGGTTGGTTAAATACTGGTGATCTTGGTATGCTTACATATGACAACGAAATTGGCATCACAGGACGAGCAAAAGATACTATCGTATTGTTGGGTGGTGAAAATATTGAACCTGCAGCAATTGAAAGTGCATTGGTTATCAGTGAATATATTGAAACACCCGTAGTACTTGGACAAGACCAAAAATATCTTGCAGCACTTATTGTTGCTCACAAAGATAATGTAGAATCCTATGCAAAAGAAAACAACATTGCCTATGATAGTTACGAAAAACTATTAGAAACAAAAGAAATTATTGCTCTTATAAGAGGTGAACTCGATTCACTAATTGTTGAAGAGTCAGGTTTTAGACCATATGAAAGAATTTCAAAGTTTACAATACTTTCTGAAAGTTTTCAAGTTTCAAAAGAATTATCAGCAAAGCAAGAAATGATGAGACACAAAATTGTTGAAATATACAAAGATAAAATTGATCTAATGTTCTCATAGTTTTACTTAAAATAAAATGGTGGTTTAGGCCACCATTTTATTTATGATTTATGAAGTTTTTTTAATGCACGCACCAGCACCTGATTTAAATTTATTTTCAGTTTTATTCCTATTTGTAATAACTGGCAATGACTGCATTAGTACTATACTGTATATATAAATTTTTAAAACCAAAGAAATAGCTCTAGATATATTTTGGTTTTGTGCATTTTTTTACTTCCTATAATGTATATTCTGTCTACCAAAGCGTTTTCCATACCCTTTCTTTTATTATTTACTCGTGTGTATTCTAAAGTTATCAGGACTGGCAGTGATTTTAATTGTTCCATGTATATCAGTTCTATATACTGTGGTATTATTATTAACAAGTCTTGCAAGTACCTCTTTATGTGGATGCCCATATCTATTGTTTAAGCCGCAGCTGATAATGGCATATTTTGGTTGGATAACTTTTAAAAAGCTTCCAGATGTTGATGTATTGGAGCCATGATGTCCAACTTTTAATACTGTAACTGGTTCAAATTTCCATAGAAATTCATGCTCAATTTTTGATTCTAAATCGCCTGTAAAAAGAAAAGAATCATTGAAAGTTTTTAATATACAAACAACTGAGTTTTCATTATTATCTTTACTGCCATCAATGAGTTCAATTACTTCAAAAGTAATACCCTCACCTACGCTAAATATCTTATCAGAATCCTTAAGGAATGTTGCTTCTGTTTCATTGTATACAGCTTGCATATAATCTCTATATGTTTTAGTTGTGTGGGTTTTTCCAGAGTCAATTATTGTTTCAACAGTAAAATCCTCTAGTACCTTGTCTAATCCACCAATATGATCAGCATCAGGGTGTGTGGCAACAAGAACTTCAAGTGACCCTTCCACATAATTATTAATATATCTACAAACACTTTCTCCATAGCTATTGTTTCCCGCATCTATTAGTATCTCATAATTACCCGCGTCTATAAATACACAATCTCCTTGCCCAACATCAATAAAGTGGATAGATACATCTTGGGTGTAAATGCTAGATGATAATGTAAGTAAAATAATTGTGTAATAAAGCTTTTTCATAGTAAATTTATGAAGAAGTATACAATACTAGACGCGCACTGTCTAGTATTGTATACTTCTTATGTGTGTTTATAGTTTTTAAAGGCTTTTTTAAAGCCTTCATACGCTGTCGGAAATAAAATCCTATGCTTTTTGATTTTACTTGTATTTATTAAAATGTTCTGTTTTAAACCGTCATAAGGTTCAACTATTCCTTCAGTTATCCCTAAAACACAGGCTATATTTTTTATTAAATCAACTATTGGCAAATCATTTTCGCTTCCATAATTGTATATTCCCCCTGGTAAAGTTAAGCACGCAGGAAGATTCTCAATAACATCATTAATGTATGTTACACTTCGTAACTGATTTCTGTTCACCTTATATGTTGTTCCAGTTTTTGATGCTTCAATTAATTGCGCTGGTAAAGCTTTATGTTGAAAAAATTGGGACTCTGGCGTATCATACATCCATGTTAAGCGGAGACAGACAGCGCTTGCTAGTTCTTCCATTATGAGTTTTTCTGCTTCAAGTTTTTGTTGTGCATATAAATTTTGGGGATTTAATTGTACGTCTTCTACTAACGCTACGCGCTCCTTATTTCCTGTATATACTTGATCTGAACTCATATATACAAGCTTGGCATCTATTTTTTTACATGCTTTTGCAATGTAATATGGTGAAAGTCTATTTGTTACGTCAGACATTTCCGGGTTTTGAGCAGCTACTTCAATATTTGATATTGCAGCACTATGAATAACATATTTTGGTCTGGTTTTAGTTAAAAATGATTCAACTTCTTTTTCATTCGTAATATCTAGTATTGATCTTGTAATATCAACAACGGAATAGTTATTACGTAGAAAATTGGAAGCGCGAGATCCTAAAAAGCCTGATGTACCCGTTATTGCTATTCGTTCCATAGTATACCTCTATTCTTCAATTAACTTTTTATGTATGCTTGCAATTTCTTTATATATTTCAAAATATGAAACATAGTCATTTGAATCCTTTTTTCCATCTTTTGCAAAGGTTTCAATTTTAGTAATATCTACACAATTATATATTGGCTCTTCAAAATATAATTGTATGCTATCTCTAAAAGGCCTATCCATTGAAAACGGCAGTATTACTTCAAGGGTATTATTCTTTTCATTATATCTATTTATAAGAGAATGCAAAATGCTGCTTTGCTCAATAAAGCTTTCAACAATATGTTTTTCTTTTAGAAATGTGTAAATGTATTTCGAACCCCATAATATAGAGGCTAGAGACTCTCGCTTTTTCTTATTAGAAATTGGATATATAAGAATTTTGTCTAAGTAAATATTTTGAGGAAGCTTTTCTTGTAAACGTTTTATGAAATCATTGTCATTTACTTCATGTCGTAATAAAACTGAAGCAACCTCCCCTTTTGACTTCATTCCTAAAGATAAGCTTGAAGCTAATTCAAACCGAGGTAATGGGTTAAAACCATTAGTATACATAATTGGAAGCTTACTTCTCATAAAGGCTTTATGAAAGTTTTCCACTAGTGCGAGATGTGGTAAATATTCGCTTCCATCTTCTTTTCTAAAAGAAAATACTGCACGCCATAGTACTTCAATATTTTGCTCTAATAATTCTTCTTCATGTTGCTCAGAAGAATGAATTTCGTGTATTAAAGCCTCTTTTTGCTCTTCAGTGATATTATTAGTATAAACGTACGTTTTGTCCTGTTTTTGCCCTCTACAGAGGCCACAGTGGTCTTCGCATTGAGGAGCGCAGAGAGGACTTCTCATTTCATTTAATGATTTTTCCCATTCCTTTTTGTAGTAAGATTTAGAAGTTCCTAAATTAATTTCATCCCAAGGTAAATCTGCATCGAGAGATTTCATAGTACAAACTTCTTTTTCGAAACTACAATTATATTTTTCTTCTACCTCTTTTATAGCTTCGCGCCACAAATCTTTTTGTATATGATCTTCCCATGCATCTAGTCGGCAGCCTTTTTTGAAGGCTAATAAAATGACATCTGCGACTTTTTCATCTCCTCGAGATATAAGACCTTCAATATATGATACAAATTGATTATGTGTACTCGTTCTAAACTTTCCCTTTGGTAAACTGTTTCTAATATAAAAAAGTTTTTCACGTGCTTGTTCTTGAGTCAATTGTGAGGCCCATTGATAAGGCGTGTGTGGTTTTGGTATAAAAGTTCCAACATTAACATTACATTGTATTCGAGTTTTTTCTTGAATATACAGCATAAAATCAACGATTTGTCTTTCTTCTGTCCCCTCAGCACCCACAATGTATTCACCTTCAACATCGTAATCATGCCCTAAAGCATGAGGTCCTACAGGCAGCCCTACCATGAAGTAAAACTTTGCTTTGTTCCATCCTCGCTTTTTTGCATTCATTATGATGTCAAAAAGCTTTTCCTCATATACTTCTTTATTAAGAGAAAATTGCCACGCTTCTACGGGCGTTTCCACTGCGAAAGTGAGCCCACTTTTCCTGGTTTGACTTAGACTTTCTAGCACAGGTAGCGTAAAACTACTTACTTTCAGTGAAGGAAGTTGAAATGAGATCTTTTTTGATTTATATTTTGCATTTAGAATTTCTAAAAGCTTATCAATATCATTATAATCACCTGAAGAAAGAGATGTTAAACTTATTTCCTTGTACCCTGCTACGTTCACTAGTTCATCAACTTCGTCTAAAATTACTTGCAGATCCTTCATTCTTTGAGGACGATAATATATTCCTGCATGGCAAAATCGACAACCATTTGGGCAGCCTCTCATAATTTCAACCACACCATGGTCTTGGACTGGTTTAATAGAAGGCAAGGGATTATATGATGCAATAGATGGAACTTGCCCAAAATCCTTTTTAATAGCTCTAGTTGCTTTTTTTCCTTTAATCCATACACTTGGATGCTTAGAAAACGCTTGCAATAAATCTTTTCGAGAAGCACCTTGCCTTTTTAGTAAGCTTACCTCTTCAATAAGGTCAAACATTTCATTTTCAGCTTCACCAATAAAAAAAGCGTCAAAAAAAGGTGCTAATGGAATTGGGTTTGTTACACCACATCCTCCTGCAATAACAATAGGATGCTCTTCAGTTCGATCCTTTGCTAAAAGAGGTATGTGGCCTAAATCAAGCATTGATAAAACAGATGTCATACCTAATTCATATCCAATTGAAAAACCTAACATATCCAGTGTATGTAGTGGTATGCCGGATTCCAATGTATACAGTGGAATATTTTTCGTTTTTAGTAATGCTTCAAAATCTTTTTCTACAGCAAAAACACGTTCACAAGCAATAGAGTTTTTTGCGTTGAGTCCATTGTAAATGATTTTAACAGCTTGATTACTCATTGCTATTTCATATAAATCAGGGAAAGCAATACCAAATGTGAAAGAAGCGGCATTCTTAATAATTTGACCGTATTCACCACCTAAATATCTCGATGGATTTTGAATTGATTGTAGTTGCGTTCCAATTAAAGTGTGTGGGTTTATTTTATTAATAATCTAACCGCCTGTAATAAATATTTTTTAATAATCCTATTGCAATCATTGCTGTCCAAAGTGAAGATCCACCATAAGATAAAAAGAATAAAGGAATACCAGTTATAGGCATAACACCCATAGCTACTCCAACATTAACCATAAAATGGAAAAAAAACATGGCTAATATACCAACAATAATATAGTACCCATAGGTATTTTTTGCATGTCTCATTATATATATAATTCTAAAAAACAATATCCCAAATAAACTAAATACAAAGAATATACCCATAAATCCAATTTCTTCTGCTAAAATACTAAAAATAAAGTCAGTACTTTGCTGTGGTAAAAAGCGATAATGACTTTGGGTACCTTGTAAAAAACCTTGCCCAAATAATCCGCCAGAACCAATTGCAATTTTTGATTGGATAATATTCCATCCTGCTCCTAGAGGGTCTATATCAGGATTTAGAAAAACAATTAACCTCTTAATTTGGTAATCATGTAAAACTAATCCTCCAAAAATCGAAGCTGTAAATGAAACGGCTAAGACACCAAAAACCCATGTAATCCAATAGTAATATCGATGTTTATAAAAAATTATTCCGACTAAGCCTATAAGTGCAATCGCGCATAGCGCTACGATGACAATTAAACGTAAACGAGGGTTTATAAGTACTTGTGCTAATGCTATGGTATTATTAAAGATTTCAGCATCTAAAATAGGTAAAATTGTTAAAATAACCGAAATTATTCCAGTACTAAGCACTAGAATAATATACTTTACAGGTATGCCTGCAGCAAACATCATAGCTAAAAAAATAGGAAGATATACACTTGCAGTTCCCATATCTGGCTGTATGAGTATTAATCCAAGAGGAAGGCACATTATTATAAGTGAAATAATGAAACGTTTTAAAGGGGGTGTTTTTTGTGATACTTCTAAATACCATGCTAAAAACATAATGTAAACTATCTTTCCTAATTCTGATGGTTGTATTCCAAAGCTTCCAAAGCCGAGCCAACTTCTTGCTCCATTAACTACTTTTCCAAATAAAAATGTATATAGTAAAACGACTAAAAATACGACATATAATGCTGGTATAAACCTTGTGTATCTTCGATAATCGAAAGCTGCACAAACCATCATAAGAACTAATCCAGTACTTGCAAAAATAATTTGGCGGATATATTCATTTGAAACAGAGATACCTTCAGAGTTTACACTTGAAGAGTATATAAAAAAAATTCCAATTGTGACTAATGCAAGCACGCAAAAAAACAATACATAATCAAATAGCTTAAAGATAAGAAATTTACGCATACTTTACTCCATACGTCCAACAGGTCTATTAAGGTATTGAAATCCAAGTTCTGTTATTGCTTCATCAAATGTTTGGTTAGCAAAGATTCCTTGATAAATAATATTTGATGCATATGGAGCCCACCATTCCCATTCATTTACAGCCTCAACAATAACACAAGTAACAAGTGCATCTTCTTCCGTTCCATCAACTGGATATCCATAAGAAACAAACCAAGAGTGCCAGCTATCTGTAAAACCTGAAACTTCCGCTGTTCCTGTTTTTCCTGCAATTTGTACAATATCATTATTCATTGGAAATTGCACTGTTCCATCTGTTACGGTATACCGTAGATACTCTTTTACAGTTTTCCATGTATCTTTAGAAATATCTGATGTATGTAAAATTTCTGGTTCGACTGTTGTTATTGCTTCTCCTGTAATAGGATCTCGAACCTCTTTTAATAAGTGTGGCTGATAAATAATTCCTTCATTGACAACCATTGCCATTGAATTAGCTACGTGTAATGGTGTTACCGTTGTATACCCTTGACCAATCGAAATATTCATTGTATCACCACCTAGCCATTTTTCATGGTAGCGTCGTTCTTTCCATTCTTTCGAAGGAACAAAACCATCTTTAGCACTAGGAAGATCTATTTGTAATGGCAACCCATAACCGAACTCTCTACTGTAGTCGAATATTTGTTCTACTTCTAAGTAGTCTCGACCCGCAGTCCAAAAATAAACATTACATGAGTGGGCAAGTGCATCTTTTAGTGTTTCGTAGCCATGTCCTGGGACACCTATATGACAACGGAAAGCTCTTCCACCATATTCCATAAATCCTTCACACTCTATTGTTTTATGTATAGGGATAACATCTTCTTCAATAATTGCAGCTGCCATAATAGCTTTAAATGTTGATGCGGTAGGATATTCTGCATTTACTGCTCTATTTAAGAAGGGATTATTTGAATCGCTTAATAATGTAGCATATTCTTGTGAATAGTTTTCTGAGCTAAAAATGTTAGGATCAAAATACGGGTAAGATACCATCGAAACAATTTCGCCTGTCCTTGGGTTTAATACAATTGCAACCCCTACTCTATTTCCGAGAGCTTTTTCGGTTAATTCTTGTATTCTTGAATCAATAGTTAACACTAAGTTTTTACCCGGAATTGGAGTTTGTATAACAGGATCATCTGAAACAAGGCGACCTCTTACATCAACAGTTCGAGACTCAGTTCCTGAAATCCCTTGTAATAAATCATCGTATTGTTTTTCAATTCCAGTTTTACCAATTAGGCTGGTCGAAGAATACCCCTTATTATAAAGGACTTGTAGCTCTTCTCGTGTAATGTCACCAACATATCCGACTAGATGAGACATTGATGTGGAAAATGTATAGTTCCTAACAGGTTTCGACCTCCAAGATACACCTGGTAGGTCTACTATGTTTTCAGCAATATCTGTAATAGTTGAAAAAGGAACAGCAGATTTTATTTCTGTTTCAGTAAAAGCATTTCTCATACTTCTTGGTAATTTTTTTTCAATTTCAGATTTTGACATATCTAAAAAGTATGCAAGTCTTGATAAAACTGAATCAAAACGCTCGGTTGGAATTTCTGCAGGAGTTATATCAATTGCCCATGAATCATTGTTTGTTGCTATAGGAACTATTGCATTTCTATCAAAAATTTCACCTCTATTTGCTGGTATAACTTTAACTTTACTTGAAATTAACTCAGATTGTCGGCGATACTGGGTTCCCTCTACAATTTGCATTGAAAATAATTTAAATAAATAAACTGTAATCGTTAGTGCTATAATAAGCGAAAAGACAAGAACCGTTCTTGCCTTTAGTGTGGGATCATCACCTTGTCTTTTTGAATATGTTGTTTTTTCGTTCATTTTTTGAACTCCGGTCCTACTTCAGTTCCAAATATTTTAAAAAATGATAATAAATGGAAAAAAATGGGTGCTAGAATCGCATTCAAAGCACATTCAAACCACAATGTACTAGAAAACAAAGAATAAAGCATTATTTTTCCTGGATAGAAAAAAGATACAATAAATATTACTAGTGCCTTCATAAGTGTTGCAAAAAATGTAACAATTACTGGTATCAAAAAACCTTTTGAGTGAATATTTAAATGTAAAATTCCACTTAGAAATCCAATTATTGCTCTTATGAGTGCATTCAAACCAAAGGGCGTAGCACTTAAAAAGTCAATTAACAGACCAGATGAAAAACCAGTCAATTGGCCAACTGTTGCCCCATTCCGTATTCCAATATAAAGTATAACGATTAGCATTATATCTGGTTTGATTGGAAGTAAGTACCAGTTAGAAATTGCAGCAGCTTCTATTAATACTACAGAAATAATTAAGAGAGCAAAGGCTATGAGTCTTTTCATTGACTACCCTCTCTTCCTTGTGAGGTTTCGTTGAGAACTCCAGTGTCAACTACGACAACCTCTTCCAAACGAGCAAAGTCTATTGTTGGCACAACTGTGATAATTAAAGAAGAGTCATAATTTGTTTCTGTAATCGATGATATCGTTCCTATTGACGTTTCTCTCATGTAATTATCATTTTCACCTGAAGTAACTACTACATCTCCAAATTGCAAATCATCTAAAACTCTTTTCTTAATGTACTGTAATGTTAATGAACCATCAGAGTTTCCATTCCCGCTAATAAGACCTAAATCTCGAGTGTTTTGGATTCTTGCAGATACATGAGCATTAAAATCATAAATTGGCATAATAAAGCTAGTAAATAAGCCTACAGTTACAACTTTGCCTACAAGTCCTACATTGCCGTTTTGGATTGCAATTACGGGCATGTTTTTTACAATGCCGTCTCTACTTCCTTTGTTAATCGTAATGCTCGAATATAAACTTTCTGGGTCTCGGCCTATAATTCTTGCAGTTTGTGTTTTATATGAATAGCTTTGTGTAAAACCTAATAATTCAGTGAGACGTTCGTTTTCTTTTCTAATTTCTGCATTAGTTCTTTGTAAAAACTCATAATCTTCAACTTTTTCTGTAAGCTTTTCGTACTCTTCTCTCAAAGTTCCAAGGTCATGTATTGCAGTAAATGTGTTATGTACGCCATCTATTACTGCAAAAACACCTCGTTGGGCTCCTGAAAATATCGAAAAGCCTAGTTCTTTAAAATTGAGAACAAATACGCCTGTAGAAACAGTCAGTAAAGTACCTGATATAATTACGAGTACCGCAAGCAGTTTAAGAGAAAATGCAAGTGATTTTGAAGCATGTACTGTATCCATTTTAATATATTATGAATTTAGGCTATCATAGATACTGCGGTCACTTGATAAATCTTTTTGAAGTTCAAAAGATTTACCAGCACCAACTGCAACACATTCTAACGGAGATTCTACTAAAAATACAGGTACTCCAGTCTCTTTAGAAATAAGCTTAGGAAGCCCTTTTAAAAGAGATCCTCCACCAGTCATTACTATTCCTCTCTCAACTATATCTGCAGCTAATTCCGGTGGTGTTTTTCCTAATGTAAGTTTTATTTCTTCAACAATCTGTGTTGTTGGATCTTTTAATGCTTCTCTAACTTCTACAGAGTCAATTTCTAAACGTCTAGGTAAACCTGTGATAGCATCTGTACCTTTAATTTCCATTTTTTCTATTACTTTTTCAGGTGATGCATTACCAATTTCTATTTTTAATCTTTCAGCAGTTTGTTGTCCAATAATTAGGCTGTGTTCACCTCTAACATATTTGATAATGGCTTCATCGAATTCATCTCCACCAATACGTATAGAACTAGTTACAACCATACCATTTAATGAAATTACGGATACTTCAGTAGTTCCACCACCAATATCGCATACCATATGGCCTGCTGGTTCATGAATAGGAATACCTGCCCCAATTGCTGCAGCACGAGACTCTTCAATAATGCTTACTTCTTTAGCTCCCGCTTTCATTGCAGCTTCAACTACTGCACGTCGTTCTACTTCAGTAATACAACTAGGAATTCCAATTTTCATGCGAACAGATTTAATAACTTGATATTTAGGTATTATTTTTGAAACAAAATATCGAATCATTTTTTCAGTACTGTTAATATCTGCAATTACACCATCACGTAGAGGACGAATAGCAGTAATATCACCAGGTGTTTTCCATAACATTCTTTTAGCTTCTGCACCTACAGCTAAAATTTGGCCTGTGCCTTTTTCTACTGCAACAACAGAAGGTTCATTTATTACGATACCTTTCCCTGGTTCATATATCAATGTATTACAGGTCCCTAAATCCATTCCTATATCAGTTGAAAATCTATCAAAAAATCCCATCGTTTTTTCTCCTCATTCACTATTTCATTTTTAGTCGTGCACCTTGGTGATTAACTTCATAATCTAAAGCTCTTCGCCATTGTGCACGTGCTTTAACTGCATCGCCTTGAATTTCATATATTAAGCCCATTCCATAATATGCATCTGCTGATTGGTCATTAATGGACAGCATGTGTTCAAACTCATTTTGTGCCTCACTATAATTTTCTTCAGCAAAATAAATTTGGCCTAGAAGGTTTGTACATTGTAAGACATATAAAGCATTTTCGCTTTC
This sequence comes from uncultured Treponemataceae bacterium, assembly GCA_964369585.1. Taxonomy (GTDB): domain Bacteria; phylum Spirochaetota; class Spirochaetia; order Treponematales; family Treponemataceae; genus CAYJFX01. The sequence goes on from CAYJHL010000021.1 coordinate 11,915, forward strand.
ACTTTTTACTCTCTGTAAGTATGGTTTTGCAGCATCGTAATTTTCAATTTTATAATATTGTTCAGCTATTGCAATTTTTAGTACATCAGAGTCATTAACTAAAAGTGCTTCAGTAAAATATGCAATACTTTCTCGAGTCATTCCCAAAGATGCATAACTAAGTCCTAAATATTCAAAAATATCACTTGCATTATACCCGTTATTGTATGCGCTGTGCAAGTATTTTATTGCTAGATCTGAATAAAAATAATACGCTGAAAGTCTGTTCTTGTGAAAGTATGCTTTACCCAGCATGTATTCAAGTTGTGGTATCATAATAGATTTTGCATCTAGTAGTGCTAATCGAAGAGAATTTATTGCTTCGTCTATATACTCATGAACTTGCATCGAGTTTGTACCAGCCAAAGCAAGATAAAAAGATGAATATCCATGATACGTAAGTGCAGAGTTATTAAATGGGATACGAGAAAGAATATCCTTTGAGTAATCATAGGTTTCCTGATATTTTTCAGAATTCCATAATGTCTCTAAATGTGTTATGTTTGGTCGAGAGTCTAATTCTCTTGAAATCGCTATAGAAAGTATTGTAATTACTATTGTTACTATAACAAAAAAAGATAATATAATAAGTATACGCTTTGGATTAAATAGTTTGTTTTTTGATAAGAGTGGACGTTTAAATTTGTTTTTTTTTCTATCAGAATAGAGAGAGGCATTAAGTGATATATTTACGTCTTTGTTTTTTTTCATGATGCCTCCCAAAAAAAACAGAAGAGATAATAAGCCGGATTCTGTCGTGTAAATCAAAGAATTACACAGTAACCATCTATCTCGAGCATACATTACTTAATGCTTCTAGCGGTCTACCCGTAGTAAAAGGGTCGGATTCCCTACTACTGCTTGACCTTGCTCCGGATGAGGCTTGCATTGCAATATTTGTTACCAAATATCCGGTGAGCTCTTACCTCACCATTTCACCCTTACCTAATTTAGGCGGTATACTTTCTGTTGCGCTATCTGTTACGTATAATACGCACCCGGTTGTTAACCGGCATCCTATCCGACGGAGCCCGGACTTTCCTCGATATATTACAATCGCGGTTACATCTCTTCTGTAAATTTATTCATCAAAGTCCATTCCGGACATAGTAGGCGAATCTGTGATAGATCTTGATTCTTCTTCATCTTCCGCAAAGTCATCTTCTGCGAAATCATCTTCATCAAAACCTGCAAGACTACCAGTATCATCCAAGTGGAAGAAGTCGTTTTCACCATCTTCAGGTTCTTGATAAAACAAAATTCTTGAACAATATGGACAAAAGTGAATTTCATCACCTTTATGTACTTCATTTGCAAATTGAGCTGGAAGAATCATATGACAACCTTCACATACATTCCCTTTTACAGCAACTATACCTGTTTGTTTGTTTTTAATAATTCTTTCAAACTTAAAAACAATTTCAGGGTCAATACCTGGTATTAACTTAGTTTCTTTTTTCTCAAGGTTTTCGAGACTTTTTCTCATAGCACTAGTTTCTTGCTCAAGTAAGTTTTTACTTTCATTGAGCTCTGATTCTTGGCTTTTAATGAGTTGTTCATCTTGTTGTAAATTATCATTTAATTCAGCTAGGTTTTTTTCTTCTCTGTGAAGTTCTTTTCGTACTGATTGTTCGAGTTCAGTTGAATCTTTTATTGCTTTTTCTAGTACTTCATATTCACGATGTGTAGAAATACTTTCCATGTTTTTTTCGCCCATTTCGCGTGCAGCTTCTGCCTCAGCTAAATCAGCTTTTAATTTTAAAACCTTAGCACGTACTTCTTCATACTCAGTGTTTTTTACAATAAACTCTTTTTTTAATCGTGCAAGTAGTTCATCTTGTACCGATAATTTTTTTGGTGACTCTTCAATTTCTCGTTCAATTGAATACTTTTCAGCCAAAATTTCTTGCAATGTTTTTAATTTGTCAAAAATCCCAGTCATATTTACCTTTACCTCACAGTAATTTATACACTATTATTCATTAATTGTCTATATAATCTCTTAATCCACTAGCACGTCTAGGGTGCCTTAAGCGTCGCAGTGCTTTCGCTTCAATTTGACGTATACGTTCGCGTGTAACATCAAAATACAAACCTACTTCTTCAAGTGTTAAAGAATATCCATCTTTGAAACCAAAGCGCATTTCCAAAACTTCTTGCTCTCTTACCGGCAATGTTGAAAGAACACTCTGTACCTGTTCTTTTAACAAAATATATGAAGTTCTAGAGGATGGATTTTCCACTTCTTTATCTTCAATAAAGTCTCCAAGAAGTGAATCTTCTTCTTCCCCTACAGGTTGATCAATTGACACTGGTTCACGAGCAACATTGTTTACTGTTTTTACTCTTGAAACAGGCCATCCCAATTGTTCTGCTATTTCCTCGTCAGTTGGCTCTCTACCAAGTCTTTGGAGTAGCTGTCGAGACTCTCTTACAACTTTATTTATATTTTCAATCATATGTACAGGAATACGAATTGTTCTTGCTTGATCAGAAATACTTCTTGTTATCGCTTGTCTAATCCACCATGTAGCATATGTTGAAAATTTAAATCCCTTACAATATTCAAACTTTTCTACTGCTTTTATGAGACCAATATTTCCCTCTTGGATAAGGTCAAATAATTGTAACCCACGATTTGTATATTTTTTTGCAATAGAAACAACCAAACGTAAGTTAGCATTGATGAGTCTGTTTTTTGCCTCTTCCATCATTTTACGGCCAGTATCAATTTCTTGCGTCATGGTTAAAATTTCTTGTACATCATTTTCAAATTCATATTCAAGTTTACGAAGCTTTCGGTCAATCTTTTGAATTTGAGTATAGACTTCTCGAATTTCGTCGGAGGTCATTCCAAGATCTTCTTCTAGCTTTGCTCTTTCAGATTTAATAGCTAACTTTTTCCCTAAGTTTCGTAAACCTGCGAAATCTGAAACTCTCAATTCTTTAGCTTTTCTCTCTTGTCGCTGCTTAAACTCGGCAATACGCACTTTCGCTTCAATAAAACGCTGAGAAAAACGTTCAATTTCTTCAGACTTGATATCAATATTTTGTAATTGAACTAGAATTTTATTTCTAACTGTTACAAGAGACTTATCTTCAAATATATTCTTCGAAGGATCTGCATCATACAACTGTTTTTTTAGTTGTGTATATTGTTTCATATCTGAAAGAATTGGTTTGAGATGTTCACCATACGCTAATTTGAGGCGTCTTTTTTCTGACATTTCTTCGTTAATTTCTTTTCTAGGACGGCCAGACTCATTAACATCAATTCTAGTGTATGCTTTTTGTGCCAATGCATAAAACTCAGGAATCATCATACCAGATCTCTTGATAACATCCTTAATTATGTTTTCGCCACTTTCCATTTTTTTAGCTAAAACAACTTCTTGTTCGGCTGTGAGTAATTGTTCTTTTCCGATTTCACGCAAATAAAGACGAATTGGATCATCACTTTTTGCGTCTTTTTCATTGTAAACAAGCTTTTTTCGTTCTACTTCTTTTACCTTAACTTCTTCTTCTTCAGCTTCTTCATCAAAGTCTTCTTTTAAGTCAGCTTCATCATCAAAAAAGGCATCTTCTTCAAGTAATTGAATTTGGTTTTGTTGTAAAAGAACTAATACTTCTTCCATCTTGTTAGAATTAATTAAATCAGGCGGTAAAAAATTATTTACATCATCCCAATGAATTATTTTCTTTTCTAACCCGTGTTCAATAAGCCTAGTTACGGCAGGATCTAATACTACTGGTTGCTCTTGATCTGACATCAATGCCCCTTATAATTTATTTAATTCGAAATCAATATTCATTTTTTCGCTTAATAATGCATTTAGTTCTTGAGAATCGTTCACGGCTCCGGATTGCAATTGGCGCATTCTGTTAATAAGTCTTTCTCTTTTTCGCATAAGACTTTTTTGCTTGAGTCGTTGTACACTGCCTTCTATAACTTGCTTAGAGTTTTGGGCGAATTCGCCAGAAGTGATTGCTTGTGTCACTATTTTTTTTACATCCTCACTGCAACGCGACAGAATGCTATCAGTACTGACAGCTCCCTCTCTAAAACACTCTTCAAGTGTAATGAACATTTCCCTAGCTAACATACCCTCAAAATCATCTACCGATAAAGTAGAACGCATGATATTAAAAAAATCAAAGTTTGCAACAACAGCTAATATAGCTCGTAGTTCTGCATCAGGTTTTAATATTCCCTGTACTTTAACTTCCTTTGCATTGGGTGAATATTCCAATTTTTTTTTGGCTGAGTCTCTGTTTTTGTAATCTTCTTTTACTACATCAATACTTACATGTAATGTTTGGCATAGATACTCAATACAAGATTCTCTGTGAATGTCCGATTGTAGTGCGTCTAGGTAGGGAAAATACGCAAGACATATGCGCGTTTTACCCTCCGGAGTATTAGCCGGATACTGAAGCATTAAAACAGACAACAAATATTCATTATCTAATATAAAGCTTTTTCTAAAATTTGTCAAGTTTTCAGGTCCGAAATTTAACAAAATTTCTGCGGGGTCTTTACCATTTTCATGTTTAATTATTCTCACAGAAATATCATGTTGCCGACAAAGCAGTATTGATTTATATGTTGCTTCTTGCCCTGCTTTATCACTATCAAATGATAAGTAGAATGTATCACAAAAAGAACTCAGTAGTTTTACTTGTTCTTCGGTTAGTGCTGTTCCTAACGGCGCAACTGCAATTTTAACGCCAGCTTGATGATAGGCAATAACATCCATGTAACCTTCGCAGATTATTGCACATTTTTCCGTTCGCAAGTGCTGCTTTGCTAAATGAAATGCATAAAGATTTTCGCGTTTTTTATATTGTACAAGGTCGCCTGAGTTTAAATATTTGGGTCCTTCTCCTTCAAGGATTCTACCTCCAAAAGCAATAGTTTGTCCATGTCTATTACAAATAGGAAACATAAGTCTATTTGAAAAAAAAGACATAGTTGGGTAGTTTTTTGAAAATAATCCTGAGTCTTCTAAAAACGAATCGCTGTATTTTTTTTCAGATAAAAATTTTTTTAACCAATATCTATCTTTCGGTGAAAATCCTAGCTGAAATGTTTCAATTGTTTCAGAGGAAATACCTCTTGTTTTTAAATAATCTAGAGCACCCTTCCCCATATCACTTGAGGTTAAAAAATAGTTGTAGGTTCCACTTATTCTACCGTATAATTCAATATACTCATCTTTAGTATTGTTTTGAGGTACGAATGGTGTAGCGTTCCCGTCATATATAACTTGAATACCAGCCTGCTTTGCAAGGGCTAAGGCTGCCTCGGGAAAAGAAATCTTTTCCATGTTTTGGTAAAACTGAATTAAGCTTCCACTTGCATGGCACCCAAAACAGTGATAAAGATTTTTATCCAACGTTATCTTAAATGACGGTGTTTTTTCATTATGAAAAGGACAACAACCCCAATAATCATTACCTCGTTTTTCAAGTCGAGTGTATTCTCCTACTAGGGTTGGCATATCGATGCGAGAATTTATTTCATCCAATGTTTGAGACGAAATTCTAGGCATTAGTTTGGTGAGCCTTTTGTTTGAATACTTATACCTGCTTCTATATGATCATCAAAGTCGCTGGTAAATACATGATTACCAATTGATGGATCAATAAGCCTAAAAAAATAATAATTTGTATCTGTAGGATTTGCAGCTGCATTCAAAGCAACCATGCCAGGGTTTGATATAGGTGTTGGTGTTAACCCAGCCCATTTGTAGGTGTTATAAGGGCTATCAATTTGAATATCATCGTAGGTAATAATTTTCGGATGCGGTTTACCATGTATTTCTGTAATTATATATTCAAGTGTTGCACATGAATATAATCCTATGTTTCGGCTTATTCTATTTACAAAAACACTGGCGATTAGAGGAGCTTCTTCTGTTACTCTGTATTCTCTTTCAACAATTGAAGCAAGAATAAGTGTTTGAAATATTTCTTCAGGAGATTTATTTTGAAATCCAGATATACTTTCAATTTTCTGAAAGAAGTTATCTGCAAAAATACGCACAACATCTTCCCCTGCCATATCCGGATCTAAATTATATGTATCGGGAAAAAGATACCCTTCAAAACTCGTTGATGGAATATTATACTCTGAAAGTAGCGCTCTATTTTTTGCTGCATTCATAAAATCTTCTGCACTAGTTACTTCGTTCTCTTCAAGTATTGCACCAATCTTGCTTATAGTAAGGCCTTCTGGAATGCTTACTCGTATTGACTCAAATCTACCTGATTCAAAAGTCTTCGATAGTTCTTGAACAGACATTGATTTCGAAATATCAAAAATCCCTGCTTGTAAGTTTGTATTGTTAAGTCGTCCATATATATAAAAAGCATAGTTTAGACGAATAATTCCTTGCTCATCTAAATCATTTGCTACAGATCGTAATGTAGCTCCCGACTGGACTTTAAATCGAACTAGGTCTGCACTATCACTCACTGGTGTTAAAAGAAATACATATGATGCAATAAGTGCAACTATAACTAAAAATACCACTAAGCACAATGATACTATAATTTTTAAGGCTTTATTTTTCATTTAAAAACTGCTCCGCTTCTTCAATTGTCATATTGTTGTAAATATGATCTTCAAGGCATGAATACAATGATTCAAGTTTTACTGGTACTTCATTTTTCCGAAAGAATTGTACTAAATTTTTCACATCATCAAATGAAAAATTATATGGTAAATTACTCATAAAATAATTTGCTGTCCTTCTACTGCTAAATGTACTCTAACTTCACCGTAACAAACATTATCTGAATACCACTGAGCTGACTTTAGAATAGAGTACAATTTTTTGTCATCGTATGTAGGCTCATGATGGAAAAGATATAACTCTCGGATATTAAAAAGATGTGCAAAATCAATTGCATAGCAAAATGCTGAATGTCCCCAATTTTCTTTTTGAAGAGCATCATCTACTGTATACTGTGAATCTAATACTAATACATCAGCGTCACCAAAAAAATCATCGGCTTCAATTGTTCTCTGAAAATCAATTTGTTGTAGCTCAACATCGGTTGCGTGTATAAATTTTTTACCATTTTCTTCAACCTTAAATGTATGAGAAAAACCTGGATGAAACATCTTTTTACATTTTAATTGTGCATCGCCAATAGTAAAGTTTTCATACTCTTTTATTGTATGAAAAAATATATTTTTTGTAAATGCTTCAAATGGTACAGGAAAATATGGCTGAGACATTTGTTTGGCTAAAAAATCTTTTGCATTTTCATCTGTTGAGTAAATATGTAAGGTGTTTGTTGGATTAAAGGCTGGTTCAAAAAATGGCAACCCTTGTAGGTGGTCCCAATGAAAATGGGTTATTAAAAGATAAAAGACATTATTTGATATACCTGAGTATTGCTTACCACATACTCTAATACCTGTTCCTGCATCTAAAATAATCTTTTCTCCACTGTCAAGGACAACTTCTACGCAGGCTGAATTACCACCAACTGTTCCAAAAAGATCCTGTGGTAAGTTAGCAATAAATCGCTGCTTTGCATCTTCACTTTGAATGTCTTTATCTGTTATTTTTGAAACTACGGCGGATATTTTTGATTGTATTTGATCTGGTCGTAATGGTGTAGCTATGGAACCTCTTACTCCGAAAAATGTTACTTTCAATGTATTGTATCCTCCGTATCATGATCAGTCGATACTTTTAATGGGCGATTATTCTTGTATAAATACATTCTATCACAAATTTCGTTTTCTTTCAACAAATTTCCAGTATTTATTCCAGGACAAGAGGTACTTTCTTTATTCCATGTATTTTCGCTTTCTAGTATAAATGTCCAAAATGGGTAAGTAGAACACTGAATTGGTCTTGCCCCATACACTGTACAACCACCATCCCAAAATATACAATCGTAATTGTGCTTTTCTTGTAAACATATTACTTCACTACCATCATAATATGGGACTACCCTACAGTATGTTGCTATAAAATCATTTTTTGAAATATTGAAAAAAGAACAAAGATTTGATAAATCTGTTTTAGATAGGTATACAAAACCCGGATCATGTCTGCAACATCCTGAGCACTGTTTACAAGAGAAGTGTAAGCCTTTTGAATAAAATTGTTCGCCCATGGCATATCCCCATATGCAAAAAAAAAGGTATCGGTTTTACGCGATACCTTTTGGGGAGAGAAGGATTCGAACCTTCGAAGGCGGAGCCAACAGATT
>CAYJHL010000022.1:0-8684 GCA_964369585.1 uncultured Treponemataceae bacterium
CACAATTTGTTGTTTATTGTAAAGATGACGAAGTTGAAACATTATTTTCAATTATCGAAGAACTTCGAAAAAAATACCCAACTGAAGGAGCAAGCTTCTTTGTGAGCAAAGAAGACTTTGAAGAGCGGTAAAAGAGAAATCTATTTACTATAAAAAGTTTGTTATACGTCATTTCGACCAAAGTGGAGAAATCACATTCGTGAAAGCAATCCGTCTACTTCGCTCGGGATGACACAGTCTTCTTTTGTAAATTAAATGGTTATTGAAGCAATATAAAACTATCATCCAGTATCACAATAGAACTTTTTAAATTTTCTGTGCTTATAATTTCTCGTTTATTATTTATGCAAAAGCCTTTTTCACCTATAGAATCTAAAAAGAGCATCCCTTGTTCTTGTCCCAAAACAAAAACAGCTGTTGATAAGACATCTGCAAGCATAGATGATTCTGTTACAATAGTTACAGACATTAGGCCATTGTCTATAGGGTATCCTGTTTTTGAATCTAGCAAGTGGTGGTATCGTATACCTTCTTTTTCGAAAAATCGTTCGTACACACCAGATGTAACAACCGAAGTGTTTTTTACATCTAAGCGTACGGCAGGGCTTCCTGTAGAATCAAAAGGATTCTTTATACCAACTCGCCAAGGATCTCCATTTTCTTTTTCACCAAAGGCATAAATATTTCCACCCAAGTCAATAATTGCTCGTTCAATACCGCTTTTTTCTAAAATAGAAACCATTTCATCGGCAGCAAAACCCTTGGCTATTCCTCCTAAATCTAAAGACATGCCTTTTTCCTTGAGAAGGGCAAACTTTTTTCCGTTTTCAGTGCTCAATAATACATTATTCCAGTTTCCTAGTGCAATAGCCGCAGAAATCTCTTCTTGCGTTGGAACCTTTGCTAAATCTGTTCCTATAGCCCATAATGAAACTAATGGACCAATAGCAGGATTAAAAGCTCCCTCTGTATCCTTTGCATATTCTAATGCTTTTGAAAGGACAGTATATGTGTCGTTAGAAAGTTCACCTTTTTCAATACCAGAAAGTGAGTTTATTTTTGAAATTTCTGATTCGGCAATATTTACGCTCATTGCTTGCTCTATACTTTCAAGTTTTGTAAAAAGTTTGTCATACACCTCTCTTGTACCCTGTTCATAAAGGGTAATGGTACAAACGGTACCAAGAACTATGCGTGTATCACTTACAATGGATTCTGCTTTTTTTTCACATGCCAAAAAGCACACTAAACTCATACTTAATATAATCAATGCAAATATTATTTTTTTCATATAGTAAGTATAACAAAAAAAAGCTTTTTTGAGTAGATAAGAAAGGAAGTGTGATTTTATTACTGTACAAATAAAATACAAAGTTGTATATTTTTTTAAGAGAGGAGAAAAGGAAATGTCTGAAAGTCGCGTATATATTGAATGGGAGAAAAAATTTGAAATAGGAATTCCCATGATAGATGCACAGCATAAAAAACTTGTTGAAATGTGTAATAACCTGTATCAAGGTTTGTTGAACCACAAAGAGAACGCACGTACTTCTATAGATGCACCGTTAAAAAAATCGCTACATGAAGCGGTTGCATATGTAAAGGAGCACTTTGATGCAGAAGAAAAACTGATGATAAAATGTGAATACCCAAAATTCATCGAGCATAAAAAAAGGCATGAGATATTCGTTGCAAAAATTCTTGAAACTGCGAAACAGATTGAATCAGCGCCAGTGCTACAGTCTTTTCAATTTATCAAGTTTATTTACGAATGGATTTTGGAACATATTGCTCATGAAGATCGTCTGTATGTTCGATATGTGCTCGAATTTGCGAAAAAAGCCCGTGTAGTGCAGTCTGTAGCTTAATATGTATATTTTTTGTAACCTTTTTTGTTCTGTGTTATTTATAAGTAGAGTTGCATTTTTTTACTGAGTATGGTAGTATCGCTGTCTAATAAAAAAAATGCAATAAAAATATTTTAATGGAGAAAAAATGAATTACGAAACATATAGTAACATCTTAAAAGAAGAGCTTATTCCAGCTTTAGGTTGTACAGAACCTATTGCAATAGCTTTTGCTGCCGCACGTGCTCGGAAATTATTAGGAAACCTTCCTGATAAAATAATTGTTGAATGCTCTGGAAATATTATTAAAAATGTTAAAGGAGTTATTGTTCCAAATGCAGGCGGGCTTAAAGGTGTGAGTGTGGCGGCTATTCTTGGTGCGGTAGGTGGAGATAGTGAAAAAAAACTGGAAACGCTTACAAGTATTACAGACGAGCATCGTGAAATAACAAGAGAATTGCTTGAAAAAGATGAGTATTGCACGGTAAAACTTATGGAAGGAGTTGCAAACTTGCACCTGCGCGTTTGTGCTTTTTATCAAGGGGAGGAAGTGGTTGTTGAAATTACTAACTCTCATACGAATATTGTTTTTGAAAGCAAAAATGGCAAAGTATTATTTGAAGCAGCCAATACTCCTCAAACAGTTCAGGCAGACAGAAGTACTTTGAATATAAAAGATATCATTGAATTCGCAGAGACGGTAGACTTATCCCTTGTTGAAGAAGTTATTAATCGTCAAATTGAATATAATACCAAGATAGCAAAAGAAGGTTTAGATAACAGCTATGGTGCAAATGTTGGAAAAACGCTGATTAATGTATATGGAGATGATGTAAAAATAAGGGCTAAGGCGATGGCTGCGGCTGGGTCTGATGCTCGGATGAGCGGATGTGTTCTCCCTGTAGTAACAAACTCAGGAAGTGGAAATCAAGGGATGACGGTTTCGTTACCTGTTATTGAATATGCTAAGGAATTTAATCTAAATAAAGAGGATCTTATTAGAGCTTTAATAATAAGTAATCTTGTTTCAGTATATCAAAAGTCTCAAATTGGAAAATTATCTGCTTACTGCGGGGCTGTCTCCGCAGCTTGCGGAAGTGGTGCCGCTATTACATATATGCAAACAAAAGATTATGATAAGGTTTGTAGCACTATTACAAATACATTGGCAAATACATCTGGTATTGTGTGTGATGGGGCAAAGTCTTCTTGTGCGGCAAAAATAGCTTCATCTGTAGATGCAACCATTATGGCACACTACATGACTATGGCAGATAATACCTTCGAATCTGGTGATGGAATTGTAAAAGAAACAGTGGATAAAACAATGAAAAGTGTTGCGCGTGTTGGAAAAGAAGGGATGAAACAAACCGACGTTGAAATATTAAATATTATGATTGAAGATGAATAGGTAGCCGTGCTCGAAAGAGCACGTTTTTTTTAATTTTACGTAAAAATTCCTCCATTTTTTAAAAATTTTGCTTGACAGATTAAAAAAGCTGTGTAATAATTGTATAACTGATTATTACTGATGGTCAGTTTAGCTGGAGTATGTATGGCTGATATCGAAAAAGATTATATGGGAAAGATAATTGAATATATCAACGAGAATGGTTTGAAAGCTGGAGATAAACTACCTTCAAACATTAAGCTTTCAGAAATCTTTGAATGTTCAAGTAGTCAAGTTCGAACGGCCCTCATTAAATTAGACTCTTTAGGAATAATTGAAATAAAGCCTCGGTCAGGGTGTTTTGTAAGAGCTTTAGATTTAGATTTGATTGTACGCTTGTTTTCTCAATATCTGCATCAAGCAGTAGAGGGTAGTGTGCCGGGTTTATTGTTTGTATATGAAGTAAAAACAATTTTAGATGCTGAACTTTTTTTAATGGCAACAAAAACACGGACTGAGTTTGAATTATATGAATTAAATAGTATTTTGAAAAAGCAACGTGAAACAATTAATGATATTGAAAGTTTTATTGTTTATGACGAAATGTTTCATGAGAAGGTGGCAGAAATAACGCGAAATCCGATGATGGCAGTATTGTTTAAAGTGCTTCATGCTATACTTCGTGCAGATAGAACTGCAAATGTAGACTCAACTTTGGAGTATAGAGAAAAGGTTATTGCTGAGCATGAGCTATTATATCAGGCAATAAAAGAAAAAAACTATGAAGATGCGATGCTTTTGGCAAGAAAACATGGAGGAAAACGTTTAGAAATTTTATTAAGAGACCAATAAGAGGTTTTTTGAGATTGGAAAAGAGTACTTTTAACCAAACTGATAATCAGTAATAATCAATTTGGTTTCAGAATACAATTGATCATAAAAGGAGGAATTTTATGACAATAGCATTTATTGCTTTTGGTGTATTAATTTTGCTATTAGTACTAAGAGTGCCAATAGCATTCGCAACAGGTATTGCAGCTTTATCGGGAATTATAGCTACAAATGTTTTACCTGCTATGGTGTTGCCCCAACGTATGTTCTTTGGGGTAGACAGCTTTGTGCTAATAGCTGTTCCATTGTTTATCTTAACGGGTAAGTTAATGGAGGTAGGGGGCATAACCAGAGACTTGCTAAATCTTGCAAAAGTAATGGTTGGCTTTCTGCGTGGTGGTTTAGCATACGTCAACATAGTGGCTAGTATGATTTTTGCAGGTATTACAGGGTCTGCAAGTGCTGATACTGCTTCTGTAGGTTCTATCTTAATACCAACTATGATAAAAAATGGTTACAAAAAAGACTTCACTGTAGCTGTAACTGCAACTTCATCAACTATAGGGGTAATGATACCTCCGAGTATATCTATGGTTGTATATGGAGTTGCTTCTAGTCAGTCAGTTGGGCGCTTGTTTTTAGGAGGCATTATCCCGGGGATTCTTGTAGGCTTGGCCTTAATGGCTGTTTCTTATTATTATGCCAAAAGAGATAATTATCCTGTTGATGAAAGAATACCTGTAAAAGAAGCTTTTATTATAGTGCTAAAAAGTATACCGGCATTATTATCCATTATCCTTGTGATTGGTGGAATAATAAGTGGTATTTTTACTCCAACAGAAGCTGCAGGGGTTGGTGTTTTTTATTCCTTTATATTGGGTGTTTTCTATTATAAAGAACTAAAATTACGTGATATCCCAGAAATTATATATGATGTGTCACTTACCGTTGGTATGGCTATGCTTCTTGTAGGAGCAGCTTCTGCACTCGGTTGGTTGTGTGCAAATCAACAAATTCCACAATTACTTTCAAGTGCTGTTTTATCAGTGACTGATAACAAATTTTTAATCCTTTTATTAATTAATTTGTTGTTGTTATTTGTTGGTACTTGGTTAGAAACTACTGCTGCAATTATCATTTTTACACCAATTCTTTTGCCAATAGTGACAGCATTAGGAATTGACCCAGTTCACTTTGGTGTTATTATGGTTGTAAACCTTGCTATTGGATTATTCACGCCTCCTGTTGGGGTATGTCTTTTCATTGCATGTGGAATTGCAAATATTAGTATTTCAAAATCGTTAAAAGCACTGTTCCCATTTTTTGTGGCTACAGTATTAGTATTGTTATTAATTACTTATATACCTCAATTAGTCATGTTTTTACCTGACTTATTTTGGGGTGCAAGTGGTTAAAATATGAAAAATTATTAGTGAACATCAAGGAGGACACTATGATTAAAAAAACATTATTAGTATGTTTAATGGCTGTGCTTTGCACAGGGTTGGTTGTTGCAGGCGGAAGCTCTGAAACAGATGTAATTGAGTACACATTGGCTACTTCAATGGCTGCAGATGATGCAATTCCGGTTGCGTTAGATGCAATGATGGCTGAAATTGAAGATAAGTCTAATGGTAGACTTGTTGGGACTTCTTTTCACAATACCCAATTAGGTTCACAACGCGACTATATTGACGGTATGCAAATTGGAAGTATTCATATGGCAGAAACAGCTACATCACTCTTAGCTGGTTTCGATCCTAAATTTATGATTTTTGATATGCCATATATTGCTCGGGATGTTGAACATTGTGTAGAAGTATTGGACTCAGGTTTAGGTGAAATGCTTTCTGAAGTACTAGAAGAAAAAGCACAACTTAAAGTAATTGGTTGGGCAGTGCGAACACCTCGTAATGTGTATAGCTCAAAGGGTCCGATTTACACAGTAGAAGACTTTGAAAACCTTAAAGTTAGAACTATGGAAACAAAACCTGTTATGACAGCAATGGAATTACTTGGAGCAAAACCAGTTCCAATTCCAGGTACAGAACGCTATATGGCTCTTCAAACAAAAGTTGTTGATGCAGCTGAAAATAGTTCTGCAGAAATTTTAGTAAAAAAAGAGTATGAAGTAACAAACTATCTTTCAAGAACTATGCACTTAATTCAACCAAATCCGATTGTTATTAGTTTGACATTTTTTAATTCGCTCCCAGCTGATTTACAAGAAATTGTATTAGAAGCAGGTGAAGAAGCTGGAAAATACGCAACAAGCTTAGAAATTGAACGATTGGCAGAAACAGAAAAGGCATTAGAAGAACAAGGTATGCTAATTAATGATGTTGAATCAATGCAACCTTTTATGGATGCTGTAGCTCCTTTATATGAAGAATATAAAGCAGAAATGGGATCAGAAGTTTTTGATTTATTCAGATAGAATCAAAAATATAAAGATTTAGTATTAAAAATAAGTACTTAAGAATCATGTGTTCTTAAGTACTTATATTGAGAGTTTCACTCTTTCAAAGGAAATAAATATGAAAGAAAAAGTTGAGTTAATTTATGATAAAGTGCTTGGGATGCTTGTTAAAATTTTGGGTATAGCACTGGTTTTAATTGTTTTATTACAGATTACTGCACGGTATTTACCTACAAATGCATTTATTTGGACAGAAGAAATGGCAAGGCTTCTTTTTTTATGGTTCTCTTTTCTTGGAACAGGCTTAACATTAACAAAAAAAATGCATTTGGGAATAGATTTTTTCTATGACCGTTTAAGTAAAAAGGGAAAAGTTTTCGCACAATATTTTGGAATGATTGTTATGTTAGGCTTTTCATTGGTTTTGGTTTACTTTG
This sequence comes from uncultured Treponemataceae bacterium, assembly GCA_964369585.1. Lineage (GTDB taxonomy): Bacteria > Spirochaetota > Spirochaetia > Treponematales > Treponemataceae > CAYJFX01. The sequence continues at coordinate 6,925 of CAYJHL010000022.1, forward strand.
GTTTTAAATTAGTGTCAGTTGTTTCAATACAACGTTCACCTGTATTTGGTTTGTCAATGTCACTTTTTTATGCACCTGTACCTGTTGCTGGGTTATTATTCTCCGTATATATCGTTGCTGACTTAATTGATACTCTTCGCGGAAAAGAATTAGCTTCTGTATAGGGGTAAGATATGAGTACCGGTAAAGAGAGGTTGGTAGCTACATTAAATCATCAAGAAACGGATAGAATTCCTAGAGATTTAGGAGCAACGAGGCCAACCTCTATAGTAAAAAAAGCATATGAAAATTTACTTGAGCATCTAAATGTAAGTGATTCAAATATCAATTCATTTGATTATGGACAGGATTTAGTTGCAAATACGGTGCAAGTATCTGAAGAAGTACAAAATATACTAGGGGTTGATGTAAGAGGCCTTTATATGGGTAAGCCTCACTTTAGTAACAATTCCTCATTGTCACAAACTTCGTGGACAGATGAAATTTCAGTTGAATGGAAAAATATTGGTGGCCTTTGGACACCTGAATACAGCCCTTTGAGAGAAGATTTTTCAATATCATCAATTAATAATCTTGCTTTTCCATCTGGCTATGATAAAGGTTATGCAGAAGGGCTTAGAGAGAAAGCTTTAAAGATACATAACGAAAATAAACATGGGCTTGTAATGCATTTGCAAGACATTATAGTTCATCCATCACAAAATTTACTTGGAATGGAAGAATGGTTTGCTAATTTAATACTACAGAAAAATGAAATGCATTGTCTATTTGAAAAAATTGTAGATTTAAGAATAGAGCAAGCTATTTCCATTTTAAAAGAAGTTGGTGATTTAATTGATGTTGTATCACAATCGGATGATTTGGGTACACAAATGGGACCAATTATTTCGTTAGATTTATATAATGAAATGATTCTGCCTTACCATAAAAAATATTTTGAGGCAGTTCGAAAGCACACCGATGCAAAGATTTTTTTGCATTCATGTGGATCGGTATATTCTTTTATTCCTACTTTTATAGATTTAGGAATTACTTGTTTAAATCCAGTGCAAACAAGTGCTAAAGATATGAGTCCTGAAAAACTAAAAAAAGAATTTGGAAAAGATATAGTGTTTTGGGGTGGAATAGATACCCAAGAGCTAGTAAAAATAGAAAATAAAGAAAAACGTATTTCAGAAATTAGGCGTGTTTCTGAAATACTGTCACAAGGTGGAGGATTTGTATTATCCGGAGTGCATAATATGCAAGCGAATATACCTCCAGAACTGATTGTTGAAATTTTTTCATATGCTAATTAAAGAAGGAGAAAAAATGCAAAACGTAGACTTACGAAACCAAGTATTATCAGTATGTAAACAATTGATTCCTCTTGGCTTAGTAACAGGAACAGCGGGCAATGTTAGTGCTCGGGACCCCGAAACGGGATTTGTTGCATTAAAAGCTAGTGGCGTTTCATATAGTGAAATGACAGTGGAAGATATTGTGATTTTAGACATTGATGGAAATATATTAGAACAAAAAGAAGGGAGAAAATCTACCTTTGAAACACCTACGCATCTTGAAATTTATAGAAAATTCCCTAATGTAAATGGTGTCATTCATACTCATTCAAAGTATGTTAACACATTGGCATGTGTGCTTGATCACATCCCGTGTGGTACAACTCCTACCGCTGTTCGTCTTTTAAAAAAAGATATAAAAGTTATTGATTTCATTGATAACGGAACTCAAGAAATGGCAGATGTTGTGGTTGCTGCATT
>CAYJHL010000022.1:8784-19643 GCA_964369585.1 uncultured Treponemataceae bacterium
TCAAATTTTTTAAATGCTAATACAAAGCAATGGGACAATGGCCTCATTAATGCTTTATCACTCCCAAAGTGCATGTTTTCTTCAATAGTTAATGCTGGAACAAAAATTGGGAGTCTAACTAAGTCTGTGAGCGAAACTACAGGCTTAAAAGATATAAATGTAATTGCAACGGCTTCACACGATACAGCAGCAGCATTAGCATATCTCCCCCTGAAAGAAGATAACTATGCATACTTAAGTTCAGGCACTTGGGGGATGTTTGGAGTAGATCTCGATGTTGCAAATTGTTCAAAAAAAGCGATGGAAATAAATTTCGCTAATGAGGGTGGGGTTTTCGAAAATATCAGGTTCTTGCATAACTCTGTAAATCTATGGATCCTTGAAGGATGCATTAAAGCTTTTAATGAAGAGGGGAAAAGACTAAGTTATAATGATTTTATGCTTGCAGTACAGGCTACAAAACCCTTTATAGCTTTTATAGATGTGAAACATAAAGATTTTTTAATTACTGATAACATGGTCATGAGTATTCAAAACTACTGTTGTTGCACAAGTCAATATGTGCCGCAAACATTAGGGGAAATAGCACGAGTTGTTTATGATAGCCTAGTTATAAAAAATAAGTTACTGTATCAGAACCTTTCCCAATGCTTAAATAAAAAGATAGATATACTACATGTTGTTGGCGGCGGCAGTAAGGACGAAGTGATGAACCAAATGCTTGCAGATGCATTAGGTATTCCAGTTGTTGCTGGGCCTCATAATGCGACGGAGTACGGTAATATAATAACTCAAATGATGGCATGCGGTGATGTATCTTCAAAAGATGAAGGAATAGAGCTAGTCAAAAATTCTTGTTTGACTCAATACTATGAACCAAATAATTCAAATGATTGGAATAACGCCCTTGAAAAATACTGTGAAATACTAGGATGTATGTAGGAGATGAGTATGGATAAAAAATATGTTGATGCAGTTTTTGACTTAACACAAAAGAAATTCTTTGAAATATTTAGCAAGGATATAAAAATTGAATGTTTAGAAACAGGGTTTAGATTTGTTGAGGGTCCTGTTTGGTTTAATGAAACGCAAACCTTATTGTTTAGTGATATTCCAGGCAATGCTTTATATCTGTGGAATGAAAAAGAAGGTTTAAAACTATTTCGTCAAAACAGTTATCTAGCAAATGGTAATACGCTCGATATGCAAGGAAAACTTCTGACTTGCGAACATGGAACAAGTCGCCTAACACGAACAGATTTAAGCACTGGTAGTTATTCTGTGTTGGCTAGCCATTTTGAGGGACGAGAATTAAATAGTCCGAATGATGTTGTATGTAAGAGCGATGGGAATATTTACTTTACTGACCCAATTCCAGGAAGGCAACCAAGAGTGGGTATTCCTCGTCCTGTAGGACAGCCATTTAGGGGTGTTTTCCGATATGATGATAAAACTGCAAGTTTAATGCTTCTTGATGATAAATTAACTACTCCGAATGGTTTGTGTTTTTCAGAAGATGAAGAAAACCTATTTGTTAATGATTCAGCTACAGGAGAAATTTTCAAGTATACGCTCAATGAAAGAGGACTGTTAATAAATAAGAAACTATGGGCAAGAATTAGTGCAGATGGAGAAGGTTGTGCGGATGGAATGAAAATAATGCCTAACGGATTTATTCTTTGTTCTGGTCCTGGTGGTGTTTTTCTTTTCGATAATAATGGATATTTGATGGGTAGAATAAAATTCCCTGAAGTTGTTGCAAATTTCACATTTGCAAACAATTATTCGGAATTATATCTTACTGCAACATCATCAATATATAGAATTTGTTTAAAATAAAAAAGGAGGAATAATATGGCTGAAAAAATTATCTCTGCAGAAAAGCTTGAAACTTTTGTTTGCAGTTTGTTTGAAAAAGCTGGTATGGCACAAGAAGATGCTAAATATAGTGCTTCATGTATGGTTAAAACTAATTTATGGGGGATAGATTCTCATGGAGTGCTTCGGCTTCCTATCTATCTTCAACGTCTTGTTGGGGGTGTAATTACTGCAAAGCCAGATATTAAAGCTGAAGAAGGTATTACGGGACCTATGGCTCTTATAGATGGAGATGCTGGGTTAGGCTATATTGTGGGTAGAGAAGGTATAAAGCTTGCAATTGAAAATGCAAAAAAATTCGGTATTGGGTTTGTTTTAGCAAAAAATAGCAATCACTATGGTGCTGCAGCTTTATTTACACGTGAAGCAGTAAAAGAAGGTATGATAGGTATTTCTACTACTAATGTTATTCCAAACATTGGGATAAAAGGGAATAGTAAACCTTCAACTGGGAATAACCCAATAGCAATGGCAGCCCCGCTTGAGGGAGCTTTCCCGTTTGTTCTTGATATTTCTCTTTCATCTGTTGCTGGTGGAAAGCTTTTGCTGGCAGAAAAAAAAGGTGAGAAAATACCAAAAGATTGGGCTGTAACTAAAGAAGGTAAAGAAACAGATGATCCACGAGCAGGCTTTGATGGCTTTTTACTTCCAATGGGGATGCATAAGGGCTTTGGGCTGTCTTTGTTTGTAGATTTAATAACAGGCTTATTAACAGGAGGGCCATACTTACATAATTTACGAAGTATGTACAAACATCCTGATCAACCCTCTTTGACAAGTCATCTTTTTATTGCAATTAATCCTGATGTATTTATTTCAAAAGAAGATTATAAAGCAAGAATTACAGATTGGGCAAATATGATTCATGCAACTCCAATGGTGGATGCAAGCCAAAAACAAGTAATTCCAGGCGAGCTTGAATATATGAAAGAACAAGAACGATTAAAAAATGGTATCCCGCTACCAGAAGATTTAATTAAAGAATTAGATGAATATTGTCAAAAATTTGGTGTAGAAATGCCAGAAGAATTAGTATAAGGAGAATATATGAAGTTAAAAGGAAAGGTTGCAATTGTTACTGGTGGTTCTAAAGGCATTGGCTATGGAATTGCAGAAGAGTATTTAAAAGAAGGTGCGAAAGTTGTAATTTGCTCAAGAAATGAAACTGAAGGTGCCAATGCAATAAATGAGTTAAAATCACATGGTGACATTACCTATTTTCGATGTGATGTTTCAAGTCTAGAAGATGTGCAATCACTTGTTGATAAAACAGTTTCTACATATGGAAGACTTGATATTTTTGTAGCAAATGCTGGAATTAATGATCCTGATAAAACTCATTATGTGGATATTACACCAGAACAATATGACAGAATAATGGATATAAATCTAAAGTCTGTGTTTTTTGGAGGGCAGTATGCAGCTCGACAAATGATTAAGCAAGGTGAAGGTGGTGTAATTATAAATGTTTCATCCGTAAACGCTTATTTGGCACTAGACTCACAAATGGTTTATACAACATCCAAAGGTGGTATACAACAACTGACAAAAATTCAGGCAGTTGCTCTTAATCAATATGGGATTAAGGTTAACGCTATGGCTCCTGGTCCAATAGAAACTGAATTAATGAAAAGGGTTGGTTCTGATGAACAATTATTCAATACTGTTATATCTCGAACTCCAATGGGTAGAATTGGTACGCCAAATGAGTGTGGGCGACTTGCTGTTTTCCTAGGGTGCTCAGATTCTGACTTTATTTTTGGACAATCAATTTACAATGATGGAGGCCGAAGTTTTCAAGCTTTTCCTGTTTCTGGTTATAAAACTGTTACAGAAGAAGATTATAATAAGTTACAAGAATTAAAAAAAGAAAACAAATAACACAAAAGGAGAAATAAATGTGTAATTGTGGTATAAAAGGTAAAAATAGTGAAAAAATGATTCCTAAAGTTGGATTTATTACATTTGGTGATCATAGACCTGATATGTGGGAGAAAGTTTTTTCTCATAAAACAATTCCTCTTCATAAAAAAGCTATTGAAGAATTACAAAAGCTACCGATTGATTTGATTTGTGCAGAAGAGCCAGCTCGAACTAGAGACCAAATCAACGAAGCGGTTGATGGCTTAAAAGCTAAAGGCGTGGAAGTATTAATTGCACATGTACCGTGTTGGACAAGCCCAAACTTGGTTGTTCATGGCGTACAACGAATGGGTCTATTTACTGTTTTGTTAGGAAATAGAGATCCAGGTACACATGGTTGTGTAGGTCTTCTGGGTGCTGCAGGTGCCTTGGATCAAATAGGTTATAGACACAAGAATATTCGTGATAATTATAGTTCTGATGCGTATATGAAAAGGCTTCTTCCTATTCTAAAGGCAGCATCAGCAAAAGAAAAATTAAAAGGTTCTGTGTTTGGTTTATTCGGTGGTAGATCTATTGGTATTGATACAGCGCAATTTGACCCAATGCAATGGAGAGAAATGTTTGGCATTGATAGCGAACACTTAGAACAAGTTGAAATTCTTCGTCTCGCTGAAACTATAGATAAAAGCAGAGTTGAAAAATTGAGAACATGGTTTGAAGAAAATGTAAAAGAAATACAATACAATGATTCTCTTTTCACTAAAGAGAAATTCGATTTTCAGTTAGCATGTTATTTGGCAACAAAGGATATTATAAAAGATTATGGTATGGATTTTATTGCTCTTAAATGTATGCATGAATTATCAAATTCTTTTGCACCACAATGTATGACGCAGGCATTACTTGCAAACTTTGAAGATTCAGAAGGTCAAAAAGAAACAACTCCTATTGCATGTGAAGCAGATGCAGATGGAGCCTTGACTCAGCAAATACTTCGTCTTCTTTCTGGTGGAGATCCAACTCTTTTTGCGGATGTAAGTCATATAGATAACGATAGAAGTGTTTTATATTGTGTAAACTGTGGAGCTATAAACGTATATTATGCAGGACGTAATGAAGACACTAAGAAAAATTTAGCAGGAATAACAGTAAAACAATCTATTCGTCCTGCAGGATGTGGAATCACGTGTTTTAATGCTTCAAAAGGGCCTATGCAATTGGCACGCTTATACAGAAGACAAGGTAAGTATGTTATGGCAATAATCCCGTGCGAAGCAATGGATCCTACGCAAGAAATGATTGATGAATTTGTTGCTGCGAGAGGTCCGCATCAGTTGCCTGTATTATTTGCAAAGGTTAACTTTGATTTAGATGATTTTGTAGATAAGTATGGTTCAAATCATATTTCTGGTGTTGCTGGTTGCTATAAAGAAGAACTTATTGAGTTTTGTTCAATAGCTGGTATTGAAGTTGAAATATTTGAATAAAAAGGAGAAAAAAATGAAAAAAGGATATTTTCACAGAGTAGCGGAGTTAACTCCTACACGATTTTGGATAAATAATGTTACAGAAAAGGAAGCTCTTCTTGCGCTTGAAGCTGGAGCAGTAGGGTGCACACAAAACCCATCGTATGTAAACAAAATGCTTACTGACCCAGATTGGTCTTCTACAGCATTAGAATGCTTAGATGAAATATTAAAAACTGAAAAAGACCCAAATATGGCTCAAGAATTGCTTCAAAACCAACTTGTAGGAAAAATTGCAAAGTTATTTATGCCTCTTTGGGAAAAATCAAATGGGAAATGGGGCTATGTAAGTATTCAATCAAGTCCTCTAAATGAAAGTACTGATTATATATTAAAAATAGCTAGAATGAACAAAGAAATTTCTCCTAATATCATGATAAAGATTCCTGCTACACCAGAAGGTTTAGAAGCAATAGAGGTGTTAATTGCAGAAGGAGTTGCAATTAACGCAACAGAAGTTATGACTGTTAGACAAGCAATGGATGTATGCGACGTATATGATAAAGTAGCATCAAAAATGAAAAACCCTCCTGTAGTGTATTTATCTCACATTGCAGGTATTTTGGATGATTATCTTCGTAGTTATGTAGAAAAAAAGAATATCGATATCAATCCAGATGTTTTATGGCAAGGTGGTATTATTGCAGCTCGAAAAGTTCGTAGACTAATGGATGAACGCGATACAGCTGTTGGGCTTATTGAAGGTGGAGCAAGGGGACTTCATCACTTTACAGAAATGGTTGGTTCAAAATGTTGCGTAACTATTAACTGGAATGGAACAGCTGATAAATTAATTGAACAAAATAACCCAGTCGTGGATCGTTACAATGTTCATTCACAAGAAGGTGTAGTTGATGAGCTTCTTGAAAAAATGGAAGATTATCGACGCTGTTGGTATGTAAATGGTTTAGAACCTTCTGAGTATGAAGATTTTGGTGCCGTAGTATTGTTTAGAACTATGTTTGAAGATAACTGGGAAAAAGCAATTGAAATAATAAAAAAAAGGTTAGCATAAGGAATATACAATGAATGTAAAAAATAGTAATCCAGTAAAGGATGCATTAAAAAAAGGGAAAAAGGTATCAGCTGGCTGGTTACAAGCTAATAGTACTATGACAGCTGAAATTATGGCTGAAGCAGGCTTTGATGTATTAATGGTAGATCTTGAGCATGGACCAGGAAGTATCACTGATTTAATGCATCAAATCTTTGCCATGAAAGGTGAAAAAGCAGTTCCCTTTGTGCGAGCTACCTGGAATGATTTCGTATTAATTAAACGCATTTTAGATGCTGGAGTGTATGGTTTATTGGTTCCATATGTAAATACAAAAGAAGAAGCTCAAAAAGCAGTAGATGCTATTCTTTATCCTACTGAAGGTATTAGAGGTGTGGCAGGTAGTCCTCGTGCTGCACACTACGGAAACAAAAGTGCTGACTATATGACAAAAGCTAATGATGATATTTTCTTGATGACTGCAGTAGAAACACCTACCGCTGTAGAAAATCTTGATGAAATATTAACGATAGATAGGCTGGATGGAATTTTTATTGGTCCTATGGATTTGGCCACAAGTATGGGGCATTTCTGTAACCCACAAGCACCAGAAGTACAAGAAAAAATTATGGAAATTGAAAAAAAAGTACTAGCTAAAGGTAAAATTTTAGCTACTGTTGCCGGATCATGGGAAGATGCAAAAAAGAAATATGAAAGAGGCTACTCTCTTGTTGTTTTCTTTTCTGATACAACCTCTTTAAGCGCTCATGCACGTGCTCAAATTACAAGTTTTGAAGAGTACACCAAGCAATAGGTAATAATGAATTTTACATAAGCATATCGTTAGAAAAATACCATTTTCTAACGATATGCTTATTGTATTACTCTGTAAACGTTATACTATAATTTCAACTACAATGCCTTTTTCTCCCCCGTGCAAATGTCCTAATCGAGCAAGTCGTGAAGAGAATTGCTTTTTATTAGGATAAATGCTCCTTAGAAGAGCCGCCCCTGTTTTTCGTATATATCCTGACAGTACCTTTTCTTCATGGATAGAAGTAGTACTATTTTCTACATATAGGGCAAGAGCATTACTGTCATAAGCATTATCGGCATCAGATTGAATTATTGTCTTTGTATTTGAAAAAAGATGGTTAGGATTTTGAGAGTGTTCTTGCAGTGTGTGGAGAGTTTTTTCGACCCACCTATAATGATTTGTACCAACAATACCTAAAGTTATTTTCGTCCCAGGATGAGATTTAAGATATCGAATTAAGCAAGACTCAATTGTTTCTGTTGAATTATGTATGATTTCTAGTCTTCTTCTTGCTGCTGTAAAAAATGTTTCTGCTATCCCCCACTGCTGAAAAGGCTTTGTACATTTTCCTTCAAAAATTACATTTAAATTGTCCCTTTCTGTTGAATCAAATCGTCCCCAAATCCAGCTAAATAAACCTTCAATCGAAATGCACTCTAAAAGAGAAATCATTGTCTTTGGAAAGTGCATAAACAATGGAGCATTCTTATGAAATATTTCTGTAGCAAGAAGACTATCTCTATTTTCAATTGCAAGAAGCAGAGGTGCTATATTTGCAAACCATTCTATGGTTTTTCTATTTGGGCTTTTATAACAATTTCTTGCTTCAACGGTGGAAGAAGCATAAAAGTGTGAGGGTAAATAAATATAGTTTTTACATGGATAAGTAATATTAGCTTCAATTGTGTACGAAGGTTTTGTTTGTAACTCTGTAGTTTTATAGTTCTTTTTTTTTGAGACTTTTATTTTTTCCACGGTTTTACCCACGAAAATGAGTGAATGGTCATTAGGCATAATAAAATTCCATGAATAAATCACGGTCTCTGTAGTTTTTATTTGCACTGAAAAAAATGGGTGTTCATGTGTCTTTTCCATAGTATAAGTATACACCTATAGCAGAGACATATAATGTCCTTGTAAAAATATTTAACACCTTGACCATAGTTTTTTTTATGTATACTATGTGGTATGGATATTTTTATTTTTTCACTTAATGCAGTATTACCGATTCTTCTTTTAGCTGTTTTAGGTTTTTTTCTTAAACGTATTTCTTTCTTTACGACAGAATTTTTACGTGTTGCAAATGATTTTTGTTTTAAATTTGCGCTCTCTACATTGGTGTTTATGAATGTGTACAGTATTGAGACCCTTGATTCTATACGTGTTGATGTACTAGTATTTGCCTATGCTTTTACGCTTGTAATGTTTTTCATAGGAATATTCTATGCAAAAGTCTTTATTAAAGATCCCATGCAAAAAGGTGTTTTGGTGCAAACCTTTTTTCGAGCTAACTATGTAATAATAGGATTGCCATTGGCGGTTCGTCTCGCTGGCCCTGCTGCTCAAGGAGTAGCATCTCTGTTAGCAGGTTTTGTTGTGCCTTTTTTTAATGTTCTAGCAGTTATATCTTTTACAATATTTATGCCATCAAATGATAATAAAATGTTGCCTTTAGAAAGAATATTAGATATCCTAAAAAAGATACTCAAAAATCCTCTAATTCTAGGTGGGTTGTCGGGTTTACTTTGTTTATGTATACGACCTTATGTTGGTGATTGGCGTTTTGAAACCGGCGAACTTCGATTTTTATTTCAAACGCTTGAATCACTTTCAAAAATTGGAACTCCTCTTGCCCTTCTAGTTTTAGGTGGTCAGTTTGCTTTTTCTGCAGTGAAAACTCTCTTGCCAAAAATTATCCTAGGAGTTATTATTAGATTGCTAATAACTCCTTTAGTTGGCTTTATTGTAGTGTTAGTTTTTTTTCCTCATTTTAGCAAAGCAGAATATGCTGCATTTTTACCATTTTTTGCAGGACCCTGTGCTGTGAGCACTGCAATAATGGCCGAAAATATGGGAAATGATGGGGAGCTTGCAAGACAACTCGTAGTTTGGACATCGGTAATTTCTGCCTTTACTCTCTTTATTTTTATAGCTATCTTGCGTTCTTTTGGCGTTTTCTAGAACCCGTATCTTTTAAGATTCTTTTTTGTAATTTTTGTGTACAAACGTAAGCCAAAGCGAATAAAGAAAGCGCTCAATGGTAAACAGACAATGATGCTCATTACTGTAACAAAGGTATAATACTGAAAAAAGTGCTGGGTAGGTTCTTGTTTTATTGACATAAAGAGCCCTAAAAAGAAAGGAAGTAAAATGCCAATGCTAATAATAATTGCAGAAATAAAAGATGCTTTGAGTCGAATACTTTTCCAGGAAGGGCTTTGTACAAAGTCTCTATAAAAAAGATAATTTCCAGCTAGTTGATGTTGTGGTTTTTTGTTGTTAAAAATCATGTGTACCTCTTTTGTTTTATGATATGACAAGTATATATCATCATGCGAGACATATAATGTCCCATATAAAAATTATTTTTCCTTTCTTTCGAAACGTTTGTGTATAAATCTCTAGTAAATCAGATCCCTCGGCTATCGCTCGGGATGACAGATGCTATCGCTTTGGATGACAGGCAACGTGGCTGGGGTGACAGGCAGTGTTGAAAAATATGTGCAATCTTATCTTTCTATCTCTTGACACAAGGGGCAATATAGGCGAAACTAAACTATGCAAGGAATAATAATCAGTGGTTCAAACAATGTGTTTGAAGTTGAATGCGATGATGGTATTACGCGCCAGTGTTCTCTAAAAGGAAAAAAACTCAAAGAAGCAGGCAACTTCTATAATCCACTTTGTCCTGGTGATTATGTTGAAATTGAAAAAGATGTTCACTCAGAAAACGAAGGACAAATTTTATCTTTGGTAGAAAGAAAAAATTACTTTGTACGCTATAATGTAAAAGGACGTTTGCCCCAACTGTTGGTTGCAAATGTTGATCTTTTATTGTGCGTAACTACTCCAGATGAGCCACCTTTTAGACCACGATTTATAGATAGGGCTTTAGCACAGGCAGAGCAAGCGGGTATTACCCCTGTAATAATTTGCAATAAATGTGACCTTGATAGTATTCATGATGCAGATATAAAGAAGAGGCTTGAAAATTGGGAAACACTTGGATACACAGTGTTGGGTGTTTCAGCCAAGACGCATGAAGGTTTTGAGCAGTTAGCAGAACTTATGGAAGGGAAACTTTGTGCCTTTGTTGGGCAGTCGGGAGTAGGGAAGTCGAGTATAATTAACTCTTTAGACTCTTCTTTTGTGCTAAGAGTCGGAGGATTATCAGAAAAGTATGGACGGGGAACACATACAACCACAAAGGGAGTTCTTCTTCATTTAGAAATAAATGAGTCTCTTACAGGTGGAAGGCATGGGGTAAAAACCACCGTCATTGATACTCCAGGGGTGAGACGTTTTGTTTTGAATGATATTGAAGCTGATGATTTAGCTCTTTATTTTAGAGAAATGAAAGAACATGTTGGTCAATGTGCCTTTGGTATGTCGTGTTCACACACTCACGAAAAGGGGTGCAAAATTCTTGAGGGTCTAGAAAACGGTTCTATAAGTGCAGAGAGACACGAAAGTTGGGAGCGCATTTGCCATGAGATTAGGACAGGAAGCTGGGCAGATTAGATAATTAATAATTAACAATTAATAATGTATAATTATA
>CAYJHL010000023.1:0-4628 GCA_964369585.1 uncultured Treponemataceae bacterium
GACTTCTTGAGAGTCTTCCTGAAGAAAAGATTTCTGAGTTTGCACAATCTGAATACTTTGGCCGTTATAAAAAACTATTTTCGGACTTGGGAATATCTTAAGTTACCACATCAGATATGAAAATACGATTTGAAACTGCAAAAAACGCACATGTGACCTGTTCGGTTAATGGGCGTTTTTTGCATTCTAAATATAATCCAGAGAATGAGGCTAAGAATTTTGTTGATTCTGTAGAGTGTAACTATAATCCAACGTGTGTTATCGTCACAGGATCGGCTTTACCCTATTGTGTGCCTTTTTTTAAAGAGCGTTTCCCCTCAATTCCACTATTTGCAATACAATATAATGATATTTTTTGCAAAAACTCAGTTGACACAAAAGGATTAGAAAACGTACATAACGAGTGGACTCAAACTTTTTTATGTGAAGAAAGTATATCTGCAGAACAATTAAGTGAGAACATGTATTCTGTTATGGGGGAAATGATTCTTTCAGCGCCCCTTGTAGTATCATGGAAAGCAGGAGATGAAGCCTTTGTTAAGGAAAGTACTATTGCATGGGATGCATTAAAAATATTGCTTCAAAAATCTCGGGATGTACTTGCAACACGTTCCTATTTTTCATTGCGATGGTTAAAGAACTGCATATCTTTTTGTGTACGTTCAAAGAATTTGGCAGCACCACAAAAACAAGACTTACCTATACTACTTGTCGCTTCAGGTCCATCGTTACAACAATCTCTAACTAAAATTAAAGATATACAATCATCCTGTATTATTCTCGCGCTATCCTCTGCTTTGCCGACTCTCATACATCATGGAATTATTCCAGATATCTGTATTTCAACTGATGGCGGTTATTATGCTAAAAAGCATTTGGATATCTTAGTAGCGTTATATAAAAAAGGATATTCTATTCCTCTAGCTGTTTCGTTAGAAAGCAATGTACCATCTGAAGTGCTAGAAGTAGCAACACTTATTCCTTTAACGTACCGAGATGGTATAGAAACAGACCTATTGCAAGCTCTTAATATTCAATCGTATCCAGTTGAGAGAAATGGTAGTGTTAGTGGGACTGCAGCTTTATTTGCACTTTCTCTTACGAGTAATAATGTATATGCGTTTGGCTTAGATTTATCTGTAGGAAAGTCTTTTTCGCATGCAAATCCGAATGCACATGAGGTAATTAATTCTCTCTCAGATTTTCGTTTACATCCCTTAGCTTACAGGCTTTATAAAAATGAATATGCACAATCAAGTAAAAATTCATCTGCATTAGATCTTTATAGACAATGGTTTGAAACTCGCGATACTACATTTGCTTCAAGGTTTTATCGTGTTTTTGCAGATGATTGTGTAAACACAAATGTACTAGGTATTATTAAAGATATTCCTTATTCAAAGTTTTTAGAATTGGCATCCATAGATAACTCTAAAAAAGCAAAAGTGAGTATGATTAATCCGCTTATCTTAGCACCTAATAGAAAAGAGAACTTAAAAAAATTTATTATAGCTGAAAGAAATAATACATCTTCTAAATGGATTGAGCACTGTGCTTTATCTGAGCTCCTTGCATTACAAAAATATCCTCATTCAATTGAATATAAGAAAAAAATGGATGAACGTCTAGAAATGTGTTTTGATACCATTGAAAGGATGTGTTTATGAGCTCTTGTTATTCATCCTGGAAAATTGCAAAAACGGGGGAAGCTGTACCTTGCTTTACAAATGGTAAACCTTCTGCGTCTATGTATAATCCGCAGCGAGAAGCAGAACAATTTGCACAGCTCCTTAATGAAGGTTTTAATGTTATCGTTGGATATGCTTCAGGTTTGCATGTAAAAGAATCTTTATCTCAACATAAAAATGGTAAGATTATTGTAGTTGAAAAAAATACAGAAACAATACATTTTTTATTGTCTAATAAAGATATAATAATTCCGAAGCACATTCATCTTTGTACTGTTGAAGAGCTAGATAGTGTTATTATAAATGAGTATTTTCCACCAATTGATGGAAACTTTTCAGTAGTGCCACTTCGCTCTTGGGTTGAAGCCAATCCTACTACATTCGAAGATATAAAAATTAGAGTTCAATCAACTCTAAAAGATATATCTGCTGATGTCTCAACTCAAGCGCATTTTGGAAAATTGTGGCATAGAAATATCATTCAAAATCTTTCGATTTGTGAGCAATCTGGGTATGCACGTTTGCTGGATATTAGAAAATCACAATTCCCAACAGCAAAAACTGCTTTTATTGCGGGTGCAGGGCCAGGTTTAGAGGACTGTTTTAATGAGCTTAAAACTAACCGGGAACAATACTATATAATTTCGACTGACACAGCATATCATTCGCTTACAGAGCAGGGCATTGTGAGTGATGTAGTTGTAAGTATCGATGCTCAGCATATTTCTCATAGTCACTTTATGTGTGAAAAGAATCAAAATACCATCTTTGCTTTTGATTTATGCGCTAATCCTGTGGCGGCCAAAAGTTTAATACGCGAAAACTATACAATTTGCTATTTTAAAAGTAATCATCCATTATGTACTTTTGTGGATAACTGGTATAAATCAAAGTATCAATCGAATTTCTTTCCAACGATAACTAGTACAGGTGGTACAGTTACTTTATCTGCACTAAACTTTGCTCGCAAAGTGGGTTTTACTAAGTATTATACTGGTGGATGTGATTTTGCTTATTCGAACGGAAAAATGTATTCAAAAGGCATTTATATGGACACTATTTTTAATAGTATTTCAAATAAGTTAAAAACAACCGAGAATCTATTTGCCTCGTTATTTTTTAGAGCTCCGCTCATAATAGAGGAAAAATCGAAAACAACAGAGTTATTAAGAACGTATAAACGGTCTTTTGATGCATTCTTTACGCAGGAAAGAGGAAAAATAACATCTGTAGATACGAATGAAGCCTCATTGGCCATTAAGAGTAGCTCTTTTCCTGCAAAACAATTTTTACAAGAATATTGCGAAATACTACACAATGGTATGGACAGTAAAAAGGAGCAGTGCTTCATTGAAGTAACATTATACCCCTATTTAGCATGGTATGTTAGTACAAATGCTGTACCTGTAAATAGAGCAAAAATTTGCGAAATTGGTCTTAATGCAACTGTACATTACTAAATTTTTGTGTTATAATTTAATATACAATGGGAGTTTTTATGGGTGGAGAAAGGTTTAAATATTTCGCATATAGTGGTATAGCAGTTTTCATTGTAGCTATACTATTTTTTGTTATATCTGTATATACTACAATGGTAAATGGTGAGTCTCGTTCTCAGTATGAATTTTCATCCTTTGTGCAGAGGACAAATATTAATTCATATGCTTCGCTGAAAACCGATGCCGAAATTGATCACTTTTTACAGAATGTGCGTAACAATGTAGAGTCAAATAGTTACATTGTTGCCGTGGTGTTAAGTGTTGCTAACGACCCAGTTTTTGCCTATCCAACTTCTTCGAATGTAATACAAATTTCTCCAGAACAAAAACCAGTATTATTAGCCTCATCTCCTATGCTAAAGACGTACTCTATGTCTATTGCAGGGCAGCGAGGGCAACAAATTATATTAAATGCTGTAACCTATCTTTTACGTCCACAAGATATTTTTAATGCTGCCAGAGTTTCATTTTTGATTATTTTAGCCTATACACTTGCACTACTTGTTGTAATTGTTTACCTTTCATTGTCTCATGATAATAGAGAAACTTCGAAAAGAATTGTGGTAGAGCAACCTAATACAGAAGGCTTGAATGATTTATCAAAAGAGACAGTTCATGAAACAATACCTATTGTGTTTAGAGAACAAGAAAGCTCATGGGATGAATTTTTTGTAGATGAAGAAGATTCCGTACTCGACGACGATAAGACAGAAGTCACTGAATACGAAGACGATAACAGCGAAATTATAGAATACAAAAGTGATACTGTTCAAGAAAATTTAGAAATAACTGATACATATGTAGATAACTTTGTTGATGAGTATCTTGACGAAACTGTTGAACAAGTAGCCAAAGAAGATGCTTCCAAAATAGGGGAAGAGGAAACTGTTTTAAGTGAAAGTACACCTGAGGAGGATAGTACAATTTCACAGATTTCTGATCCTATGGGCCTTTTTTCTGATATTACTGGAGTCGGTTGGGAATCATACATGGAAACTCGATTGGATTCAGAATTGATTCGAGCAGCTTCCTCTGAGCAAGATTTAGCATTATTGTTTATTCAGTTAAAAGGCATTGAAAATAATGTTAATGCAAAGAAAAAAGTTGCAACGCTTCTTCTTGAATATTTTAAGTACAGGGACTTTGTGTTTGAGTATAAGGATGATGGTTTTGCAGGAATTCTCTTAGATGTCAACTTAGATCAAACTATGGTTCTCAGCGAACAACTGTTTCAACAAATACAATCTATACTTCAAAATGAGGGAATGTTTGTTAAAGTTGGCATTGGTATTTCTACACGCTCTTTACGTATTTTACCAGGAAGCAGAATAATTACAGAAGCAGAGCAAGCTGTTTCTCGGGCTTTTGAAGAAGAAGAGTTACCTATTGTTGCTTTTAGAGTGAGCCCTGAAAAGTACAGACAATTTGTTTCAAATACAAC
>CAYJHL010000023.1:4638-18390 GCA_964369585.1 uncultured Treponemataceae bacterium
TGTTGTCGAATCGCTAAGAACTATGTTTCTTAATTCTTCCAAATTTTCTTCATCAGGATACAGGTTTGCATATTCTTGCAGTATTGCTTCCGCTTCTTCATTTTTTTCGTTTGCTGTAAGTATGTATATGTAGTTCGTAGCTACATCTTTATCATATGAGTGTTGCTCGTATAATTCTCTATACAATTCTTCTGATGCAATAATGTCTCCGCTTGTTGCGTATACCCATGCAATTGATTTTAATATTAAAATATTTTGATCATCAAGCTCTAAAAGTGTGTTATAATTTTCCAAAGACACTGCCCATTGCTCAGCTAAAGCAGATGTTCTAGCAATCATGAATGTTATTTCGTGATTATTTTGATCATAGGTTTTTGCTTTTTGCAATAGCTCTATAGCTTGATTATATTCTTGCATTTCAATGTAATTTTGAGAGAGAGAAATATATTCTTGCACTAGCTCTGAAGTATCTAGTGGTGCACTTACACTATTGCTTGTTGTGTTACAAGAATAAAACATGCTACACAAAAGCAACAGCGCAACAAGTGAGTGAAACTGGTTCATTATTCACCTAAAACAGTTTGTTCAATTTTATTAAGCTGTGAGCGATAAAGGCCTGTAATATTTGAGCCATAATCTGCAATTAGTTGAATGATATTTCGTTGGTTTTCTTCTGTATCTACACCGTTAAGCCTATCACCTGCATCTCCAAGGCCTGGCATTATGTATGCTGAAGAGTTAAGTACAGGATCCATCCATAATGTGTAGCATGTACAATTTTCTATTGCTCTAACAATACGTAGGCTTCCTTTCAATGCAGAAATAACATTGAAGAACTTTATAGATTTAGGCTTCACACCATTATCAAGTAGATAGTTTACAATAGTTACAAGTGATCCACCTGTAGCATTCATAGGATCTGCAAATACTAAATCTTTGCCGTCTAACTCTTCCAATGAAAAGAAGGATTTTTTTAAGTCAAGAATATATTCCATATTTGACTCGCTTTTTGAATCGTCTCTTTTTATTTTAAAAAGTGCAAATGGAGTAATGCGGCCATGTGATGAATATTCTTCAAATTCTTTTGACATAATCATTGATGGGAGTAGGGCTCCTCGTAACATTACACACATTACAGTATTCTCTATTTTATAGTCGATATCAGGTATTTTATGCACGGAGTAGTTTTGAACAGGAACAGTAACAGGGGTTTTAACTATAAGGTAATTCTTGTTTTCTGTTTGATTTCCTGCATAGGCCATTCTAAAAAGCATTTCATAGGCTCTTTGAGTATAATATACAAATTCATCATGACCTGTTCTAGTATCTCGTAATTTAGCTATTACACGAGAAGCCTCAGCGTGTGCTGAAGGATCTGTTTCAAATGAAAAAACTTTAAGTGCAGGAACTTCTTTACAAATTTCTTGCATATATTTACCCATTTCGTTAAATGAAGAAATAATCTTTTTTTCCTCTTGTGCTATTGTAGAGCCAAATCCACCAGAAGCAATTATTTTAAATGAAGCCATTGTATTTTCATATAATGAATCCATTTTTGTTAAAAACTCATGATCTTTTTCTGTTAAATAACCATCTAAGGACTCTGCTTTTAATATAATTTTTGAATTGTCTTTCATGTCTTCTCCTAAATTAGTATACAAATGATGTAAATGGAATATTATTTATAAAAATTACATCGTCACCGCGTAATTCTAATGTCATATCTGAACCAAGTGTTGCAAATTTAAGCATAGTCATAGTTCCTGATGCTAAGCGTGCGCTGGTCATTTTTAGTTGTAAATCGAGAGTCATTGAATTATCTGCACTGTTTGTTACTGTTCCAAATGCATACTCTACTGGAAGTTGAATTGGTGCTTGTAATATTGCTGGTAATAATGTATCTACTTTTGGAATATATAAAGACACTGATGACGAAGTTTCGAATATTTTGGTTATTGACTCTAATAGGCCTGCACCGGAATATGCTTCAGGCCAGTTTTGGACATTTTTAATTCCTTTAGCATGTCTATCCATAATAGGTGCAATATCTCCAGTTGTCACCATAACAAGACTTGTAGAAATACTTGCAAGTTCGATGCCTGTAGCATGTTTTTTATACGTATATTTTTTACCATCAACAGTAGATGTTGTGTTTTCCCAACCCTTTGAAGAACCCAAAGAAGCGTTAACGAGCACGGTAGGAAACATTCCTTGTAATCCAAGTTGAACCGTTGGATACGCAGATGTTCCACCATCATAAAAAGCCAGGTATAATTGTGTTGAACGTTGTAAAATTGTTTCTATAGAGTTCTTGTCAATATTTGGAACACTGCCACTTATTATTGACTCTAAAAGACTTTCATTTCCTTCAACATTAATGTGTGCATACATGAATGCTCCTTCATCAAATAAGGAGAGGGGGTCAGTTTGCTCTACAAAACTAGGTAATGTTGTACAGCCTGTACAAACAAAAAGTATCGCTGTTACTAATACAAGTATATTATGCTTTTTCAAGTGTTATTCTCCATGTGCATTCGCCTGCTTCTATGTTTGTTCCGTTAGAAATTGATTCTACCCACTTTGCTTCTACACATAATGTTTCAGAAGAAATGTAATCAGCAAATAGTTCAAACGCCTTTTTTAAATCCTCAACACATTCAGTAGATCCACTTGTTATTGAAAGATTGATTCTGTCACTAACTTCTAAACCTTTGTCTTTTCGCTCGTTTTGAATTCCGCGTACTAGGTCGCGAACGTATCCTTCTAGGCGCAATTCTTCTGTAATCTCAGAGTCAAGTGCTACGGTAAGAGTTCCTTCATTAAGAACTTTTAGATTTGCTTTTTCAATCCGTTCAATTACGATTTTTTCCTCAGTTAACTCTACGGTTTTTCCTTCTACATCGATGCTTAAAGTAGAGCCATCCAAAAGCGATTGAATAGCACTTTGTTCAAGTTCTTCAATGATAGATGATGCCTTTTTCATTAATGGGCCTAGCTCTTTACCGAGGGTTCTGAAGTTTGCTTTTGCCTTATATTCAACGAGTTCATCTTCTCTTTCATGGAATACAATTTTTTTAACGTTTAGTTCTTCTCGTATTGATTCTTCCATTGCTAAAAGAACAGTTTTTTCTTCAGGGTTTCTTGTAACAAACTCAACTGATTTTAAAGGCTGTCTAATTTTTAAGTTGTATTGGTAGCGTAAAGATCGTCCCATTGAAACTGCTTTTTGCACGGTGTCCATCTCAAACTCTAGGCCTAAATCGCGTTTAGATTCGTCATAGATAGGGTAGTCACAAAGGTGAACAGATTCTTTATCATCACTTAAGCGTAAATTTTGCCACATAGCTTCAGTAATGAATGGGATTACAGGGGCCGCTACTTGTGTAAATGTTTTTAATGCACTGTATAATGTTTCATAAGCTTCTGTTTTGTCGCCATCGTTTTCGCTTCTCCAAAAACGTCTTCTGCTTCGGCGAATATACCAGTTATTTAATTGGTCAATATATAATACAATTGGATCGATTGCTTTTGAAAGATCATAGTTATCCATAGCCTCTGTTACGTCTTTTACCATTTTTTGTGTTATTGATAAAATCCAGCGGTCCAATGGATTTACGGGTAAATCTTTTTCAAATGCTTTTCCAGATGCCTTTATACTGTCAATATTTGCATACGTTACAAAGAAACTGTATGAGTTCCAAAGAGGAATAAGAACTCCTTTAAGAACATCGCGTACGCCTTCATCGGAGTATTTTAAGTCGTCTGCTTTAACCGCAGCAGAGTGTATTAAAAACATACGAATAGCATCTGCCCCAAACTGATCCATAACAATGGCAGGGTCTGTATAGTTTTTTAGACTCTTAGACATTTTTTTTCCGTCTGAGGCTAAAATAAGCCCATTAACAATACAGTTTTTAAAGGCAGGCTTATCAAAAAGCGCTGCTGCTAAAACAGTTAGAGAGTAAAACCATCCTCTCGTTTGGTCTAAGCCTTCAGAAATAAAGTCAGCAGGGTAGTGACTTTCAAAATAGTCTTTGTTTTCAAAAGGGTAGTGATTTTGTGCATACGGCATAGAACCTGATTCAAACCAACAGTCTAACACTTCGGGAACCCGTTTCATGTTAGTACCGCATTCACAAGGTATTTCTATTTTATCTACAAAGTGTTTATGTAAATCTTCAGGGTACACGCCTGAAAGCTCTTTTAATTCGTCTCGGCTTCCAACACAAATTGACTTACCGCAGTCATCACACTTCCACACAGGAATTGGGTTTCCCCAGTAGCGGTTTCGGCTAATTGCCCAGTCTCGTGCACCTTCAAGCCATTTTCCAAAACGGCCAGCTTTAATATGTTCGGGTTGCCATGTAATTTGATCGTTTGCTTTTAAAAGCTTATCACGAATGGACTCAACACCAACAAACCAGCTTCCGATTGCTCGGTAAATAAGCGGGCTTCCACATCGCCAACAATGTGGGTATGAGTGAAGAATTTGGTCGCGCTTTACAAGACTTCCTTCGTTTTTAAGTCTGTCTATAATGTCTTTATCGCAGTCTTTTACGAAGCGGCCTTCATAGTCTGAAACCTCAACAGTAAACTTACATTCTGCATCGATAGGACATATGGTAGGAATGTTTGTTCCCTTAAAAATTTTATTATCTTCTTCACCAAAACCCGGAGCGGTGTGTACAATACCAGTACCGTCTTCTGTTGTAACAAAGTCTCCTACAAATACTCTAAAAGCTCCAATAGAGTTTGGAAAATCTTCTGTTGCATTTGCGTGTTCTGCAAAGTAGGGGAACAGTGGCTCGTAGCGCATATCTTTAAGTTCTGAGCCTTTTTTTGTCCACACAATGGAGTAATCTTCTTCGTTTTTATAATAAGCTGCGAGCCTAGACTGTGCGAAAATGTAAAAGTCATCTCCGTCTTTAATTTTTACGTAATCTACTTCAGGTCCTACTGCAAGCCCAAGATTAGAAGGGAGTGTCCAAGGGGTTGTTGTCCATGCTAAAAAGTAAGTGTTTTCAATGTCTGTAACACTTGCATTTCCTTCTTTTATTTTAAAACGCACGGTAACTGCAGGGTCGTGAACGTCTTTGTATCCGCCAAGGCTTAGCTCGTGGTTAGAAAGTACAGTTGCACAACGCGGACAGTATGGCAAAATGTAAAAACCTTCGGTTAATAGATCTTTTTCCCACAATGTTTTTAGAATCCACCAAATAGATTCCATGTAGCTTGAATCCATGGTTTTATAGTCGTTGTCGAAGTCTACCCAACGCCCAAGACGTGTAATTGTTTGTTTCCATTCGTTTACGTAGCGAAGCACACTTTCACGGCATGCTTCATTAAATTTATCGACACCAAATTTTTCTATATCTGTTTTAGAATTAAGACCGAGCTCTTTTTCGATAAGGTTTTCAACCGGAAGTCCGTGACAATCCCAGCCAAAACGCCGCTCAACCTTTTTACCTTTCATGGTTTGGTATCGAGGAATAATATCTTTTATAGTGTTAGGAATAAAATGTCCAAAGTGTGGTAAGCCAGTTGCAAAAGGAGGGCCATCGTAAAATACATACTCAGCATTTCCTTCACGTGCGTCAATTGACTTTTTAAAAATATCGTTCTTTTTCCAAAACTCTAAAATTGTTTCTTCTTGCTTTGAAAAATTTACCTTTGGATCTACATTCTGGTACAAACTAAACCTCACAAAATTTTAATTTTATTTCTATAAAGATACCATAAATTAGTCAATTACTCAAGTGGATTATAAATAAGTAATAAGAAATATTTATAATAACCTCTTGACACTAATATGCTTTTTGTGTTATTATATTTGACGTAACGACTTGCTGATGCGAGAATGTTTACAACGGAATGTAGCGCAGCTGGTAGCGCGCCTGGTTTGGGACCAGGATGTCGCAGGTTCGAATCCTGTCGTTCCGAAATGCAGTACGTAATTTATTCAATCCTTGCTTTGGTTGCTTGTACAGCCGGTGCAATTAGTGGAATGGGTGGCGGAGTAATAGTTAAACCGATCATGGATTTAATTGGCCACTATGACGCAACAACAATCAGTTTATTAAGTAGTATAACTGTCTTTTCTATGTCAGTAGTTTCTCTAATAAAAAGTAGAGGGAATAGCGATTTAGGTAACGAAAAAAATATTACTACCTTACACTTGATAGTTTTAGGACTTGGTGGAGTTATAGGTGGGCTTTCAGGTCAATACATTTTCACCTTTGTTTCTAATGCTGTAAATTCAAGTACCGTAATAACACTTATACAAAACATACTATTTTTAATTGTAAGTATATCTATTTCAATCTTTTTGTTTTTATTAAAAAGAATTAGAACGCTTACTCATACTTCATATTTTTCTTTTGGTATAACAGGTTTATGCCTCGGCCTCATATCGGCTTTTCTTGGAATTGGCGGAGGCCCAATCAATGTTGCAATCTTAATGTTTATGTTTTCATTTGATATGAAAACAGCTGCATTTTCGAGTATTATTGTAATATTCTTTTCTCAAGCTTCAAAACTACTACAAGTATTTTTCTCTAAAGGTTTTGAAGGATTAGATTTATCAATTGCTCCGTTTATGATTTTCTTTGCGATTATTGGTGGTTTTATTGGGACTGCAATCAAAAAAAAGATGACAAACGATTCTATTGCCGTGCTTTTTAATGCAATACAAATTTTAATTATTGTGGCATGTGTTGTTAATATAATAAAAGCAAGTATTCAGCTTTAATAACTGATTAGGTACAAAAAAAGCTATGTTGTAGAAAAAACATAGCTTTTTTTAATTGTTATTTATCCTCAATAGGGAAAAGGTATATATCTTCAATTCGAAATCTGTTTACAGTGTTAGGCTTTGCCTCTTGTTGCCTTGTGCCGACGATAGAGTATGAAAAAGCATACTTTGTGCTTTCATAATTTTCTGCAGCCACTTCTAAAAGAAAATCAAAAGTTTTTTCTTCGTCATAATTATCTGCTTGAATAGGTTTTACCCAAAATGTATATGCGCCATTTGTTTGCTCGTGTAGTGTATAAGGATTAAACCATGTTTCATCAAGCATATCAATGGGGGCATTTTCATACTTAAGTGTTACATTTCCGTTCGGCAATGGTTTAAATGTATTACCATCATACACTGTTCCAGAGAATATAGGGAAATTGAACGCTGCTTCAAATTCGTCTATTTCGTTGCCTATAAAATCTGCTTTTCCATGGAAAGAACGCCTTACTGAAGATACTTTTTTAATTCCTTCAATAATTAAAAAATCAAGATCTGCATCTAGTTGAGAACCAGCTTCTGCTTCTGCATGTGCTATTCCTCTTTCTGAAACAACATATCGTGGTTTTAATCTATTTAGAACATATGCTGTTGTATCTAAACGGCATTGCTCGCATCCACAGTGAAACCATGGTGCTTCTTGTATATCTTTATCATTATAAATTGTTTGTACTCTGTTTATTACTTGTTCTTCAAGTATATTATGAATTTTCATATTTCTTCCTCCATACCCTTTGATACCAAAATACAGCTATCACTTATATTATATATCAATTATTGGTATAATGCAATAATTTTTTCAACTACTTTATTACTAGAGCTTACATTTTTTTTGTGTATTCCAACTCGTATTTTTCGTAGAGATGATACAAATGATTTTACAGTGCTTTGAGAAAAAACAGTAGGGCTATTTGAGAAATTTGTTTTTAAATCTATTATTGGTAAATCACTTTCAAAGCTAATTCTTTCGGGGATATCAATAATTACTTCCGAACATGAGCATTTGAGAATATCTGCAATATTTTGTTCAGCTTTAAGCCTATTGTCTAATGTTTCTAGTGATGTATGAGCTACATTATCTTCATTAAAAGGTATTTCAAGTATAGTTGTATATAGGCTTTGATTTCTTAGTTCATGGGCACAAATATATTCTTCAAATGGTGTTTTTTTATTCCGCTTTTCTAATAAATAATAAATGCCTTCATCATCTAATTCATATAATTCTTCTGGAAATATAATATGATTATTTAATGCTTGTGCTAAGGTTTTTTTCATCATTGCTGTTGCCATTCGTACTTGTTTATGCCAATATACAGCCTTGTACATGAGATATTTAGAAAACAAAATATTTTCAACAGATGACATTCCATTTGATTCAATGCAAATACCTTGTACCTTATCTGGGTACATAATTGATAGTATAAAATCAATATCTTGTATTCCATATGGCACGCCACAAAAAAATGCATCTCGGTTCAAATAATCTAGTTTATCAGGGTCTAGTACGCCAGATAAAAGGCGTCTAAAAAATAATGTTTCAGTATCTGTAGTCGGAAGGTCTTTGTCTGTTATAGCTGCCGTTTGCTCCGGGTTTGCACCCCATGAGGCTATAATACTACGAATTGGGTCCCTTAGTAATTGGCGAGCCGTTAATGCTTCATGTTCAACAAGGGGGAGCTCTTTTAAAGAGTGCGTGTACGGAAAGTGTCCTAAGTCATGAAAAAGAGCAGCGGCGGCAAAAGACTTGCAACCCTCTTTGCTTGTCCACTCGCTTGCACCATGCTGCAATAGCCTATCGAGAAGCCTAAGTGCAACATGATATACACCAAAAGAGTGGGCAGCTCGGGTGTGAGTTGCTCCTGGATACACAAAATATGAAGGACCTAACTGACGAATGCGAGTTAAGCGAATAAAATCGTCTGTTTTTACAGCCTCGTAAAGCTTAGAGGGAATATATATATGTTTCCATAAAGGATCTCGTACGGCTTCACTCGGCTCATTAAACATTATTTATTGCCCGCCAGATTTTGTGTATGATGTGAGACCACCAGCATTAATAATTTTTCTAGAGCGCTCTGAAAAATCATTAATACCTTCAATCGTAACTTCACCAGAGCTTGTTTTTGCTTTTATAATAAAGTTTACACCGGTATTCATAGCATCTTCAATATTTGTAATAACTATTGTGTCATCTTTTGAAAGTGCATCATAGTCTTTCGAATTTTTAAATTGAATTGGCAAGATACCGTAATTCACAAGATTTGCTTTATGTATGCGAGCAAATGATTTTGCTAGTACGCAGCGCACTCCTAAGTACATAGGGGCTAGTGCTGCATGTTCTCTTGAGGATCCTTGACCATAGTTTTCCCCCCCAACGATAATTGATCCGTCTTTACCAGATTCAAGAATAGCCATAGCATTTTTGTAAAAATCCGTATCAAGTCGCTCAAGAGTAAACTTTGAAATTTCAGGAATATTAGAGCGTAATGGGAGCATTTTTGCACCAGCAGGCAAAATATCATCAGTAGAAACATTATCCCCTGCTTTTAATACGAGTGGTAATTCTAATGTAGACTTCATTTCGGGTGCCTTAGGGCATGGCTTAATATTAGGACCTCGAATAATGTCTATTTTTTCTGCTTCTGGTTCGCTAAGAGGTGCTATAAGCATGCCATCATCTTTAGATAGTGATTGTATATCTATTGACGAAAGATTTGTGCTACCTGCGAATACAGAATTTGCTTCTTCATTTGGATTTTCAATAATTGATTGTGGATTAGTTATTACTCCTGTAATTGCAGCACTTGCGGCTGTTTCGGGCGAAACTAAGTA
The DNA here is from genome assembly GCA_964369585.1 of uncultured Treponemataceae bacterium. GTDB lineage: Bacteria > Spirochaetota > Spirochaetia > Treponematales > Treponemataceae > CAYJFX01. The sequence continues at coordinate 14,264 of CAYJHL010000023.1, forward strand.
TACTTCTGCTTCTGCACTTCCGCTTCTGCCTTTGAAATTTCTATTAAATGTTCGAAGTGTTACAGCCTCTGTTGATGGTGCAAAACCTTGTCCTATGCATGGACCACAAGCACTTTCTAAAATGCGAAACCCTGCGCGAATTAATTCCCCTAAAATCCCTGATTTTTCTGCCAGCAAAAGGGTAGTGCGACTTCCTGGAGCAATTCCTGCTTCAACATTTGGGGCTATGCATTTTCCTTTTACGATTTTTGCTACAGCTGCAAGGTCATCTAGTGAAGAGTTTGTACATGAGCCAATAACTACTTGGTCTACTTTTTTTCCCTCTAGTTCTTTTATTCTTTTAATCGCATCTGGTGAATGAGGGCATGCTGCCATAGCTTCTAGTGAGCTTAAATCAATATCAATTACTTTATGATATGTTGCTCCAGCATCTGCTGATAATTCTAACCAATCTGAGCCTCTCCCCATAAGCTCCATAAAAGCCTTTGTGTTTTCGTCAGAAGGGAAAATACTACATGTAGCACCTAATTCTGCACCCATGTTTGTAATTGTAGCACGTTGAGGAACTGATAAGCTTTTGATACCGTCTCCAAAATATTCATATACGGCACTTACACCACCTTTTACAGTTTCTTGTCGTAACACTTCTAAAATAATATCTTTTGCACTAACACCGTTTTTGAGTTTGCCTGTAAGGTTTACTCCAATTACTTTTGGCATTACAAGGTGAAAAGTTCCTCCACCCATAGCTACTGCAACATCAAGCCCTCCGGCGCCAATCGCAATCATGCCTAATCCACCGCCAGTTGGAGTGTGTGAGTCGGATCCTAGCAGTGTTTTTCCTGGAATACCAAACTTTTCTAAATGCACTTGATGACAAATACCATTTCCAGGTCTTGAAAACCATAAGCCATACTTTGCTGCAATGCTTTGCAAATATTTGTGGTCATCCATATTCTTAAAGTCAGTTTGTAATGTATTGTGGTCAATGTATGAAACTGAGAGTTCTGTTTTTACTCTTGGAATCCCAATGGTTTCAAATTGTAAATAAGCCATTGTTCCCGTCGCATCTTGTGTGAGTGTTTGATCAATTTTAATTGCAATTGGAGAATCAGTTTTTATTGGTTCTCCTGGTATAAATGTAGTTTCTGTACATGCTTCTTTTATAATGTGAGCTTGTAAAATTTTCTCTGTAATAGTTAATGCCATATTTATCCCCCAAAGTCAAGCAAGAGTGGTTTTGTGCCGATATTCTAAAATATCTTTTGCTTGATTTTTATTGCTTATTATTGTACTGTTTAATTGTCTAAATGTCTATTAGTAATATAAAAATTTTTCTGTCTAAAGATATTTATAGGAAAAAGTCTATATGAAATGGTTACTGTTTTTCATCATTATTTTAATTTTCTCATGCTCAAATAGCAATAATGTTGAAGAATATTCTTTAGATGAAGGAACTACGCTTCGAAAAATTGCTGAGGATATTAATGAAACAATACAATGGGAAAATGATTTATCAGAAGATGATACCTCAAAACCTGGTGAAAAAAATGACCTTTCATACACTGTTATTTCTGAAAATGATAATGCTTTATTCTTTCTATTACAAGAAAATGTTACACCCGTATATCCTTCACTTGATGGTTTTGGAAGTTTAAATACTGATTCAATTCCAAGTATATTACTCGTTCGAATTACTGATTTTTTAGACGACTTGCGTACTGCTGATATTGACAAATCTTTTTTTAATAATGAAAAACAATACCTTAAAACAATTATCGAATACAATTTTCAAAATTTTACCGATTACACACATTATATCATTGGGGAGGCATTTGCATTTGATAATCCAGCGAATGCATACGAAATTCCTATTCGATTATACTTTGATAATGGGTATGTAGATTGTTTTCTTTTTTGTATTCTTAATAAAGGCGTATATGAAATAGAACAGTTTGACATAGGAACATTGATTAATGAATGATGGCTTAATTGGTATAGAAAGGGACGTTGTTTTACATACCCTTACACAAGATAAAAGCCCAATTATGGTTTCTCCAGTAGTTAAAGCGGGTGCTTTTGTAGACAGTATGACATTACAAAGTACTGAATATAAAATTTACCCACAAGGAATACTTTTTTTTAAAAAGTTTTTAACACAGTGGAAAGCTATTAATGATTTACTACAAACCCCTGAAAAAGTTAATATACGAATGAATATAAGTTTTTACCATAGGGGTAGGGGCCTTTATTTTATAAGTTCTTTAAATCGTGTTCAAAATGGATATGCTGTAATGATTCCTTCTAAAGTATATAAAATGCTTGAAGATAAGGAACGTTTTCATGATGAAATTTTTGGTAAAATTTTACTAGAAGGCTTTTCAGGTGTTCACGCATATTGTGAACAGTCTGCTACTTTTCCCTTATTTGAAAATAAACTGTGGCTTAGCTACTCTAAGAAAGATTATAATCAAGCAAAAGATTTATTATTTCGACTTGCAAATCTAGAAGAAGTTAGTTTGGAAGCAAATTGTAATGATGTTGTTTCGAAAACAAAGCTTTTATTGTATATTCCTGAAAAAAAAATACCAAAATGGAATTTTTTTCCATTTGAGGTAACGATTACTGATGATAACATCGATTATAGTATGCGTGAAAAGATTGCTCAAGAAGTTAAATCTTGTTCCCATCCTCTATACATTCCTTTATGCGAAAATACTGACAGTAAAGTACATACTATTTTAGGTTTAAAAGAGAAAATGCTTCTACTAACGCCAAGTGATGTTCATGACACATTATCGCTGCTTTCTATTTGTAAGTATTTATCAAAAAGGAACGATAGGCTTTTGCCTAAAGAATCTACCATACTTACAATACTTGGTATAAGTGATTCCTCTATTGTACTTGGTTGCAGCACTCTTAAGAAAAAATTTTTATCCTCAACGCATTCTCAGGATTATGACTTTCCTTTATTAAAAGGGCAAGAGTATGTGTTACAACTTTCCATTCCTCAAGGCTTAATGCAGCGAACCATAACGGTGAAGATATCGGTGACTCAAGTGTACAGCAATGAAAAAAATCATGCGTGCTCGATATGTAGATTTCTAAATCTTCAAGAAGAAGATAGGCGTTTTTTGCATGAAAAGTATTATGGCCGGCGTTTAAGATAGCTTTTTGTTTAGATTTTAATGCGTAACCCTTTTCAAAACAATATACTTAGTATATACTTATAGCATGAGTATAAAGTATATTAGCGATGAACAAAAAGAATTTTTCGAAGATCTCTCTGGAAAATTTAATGATACAATTGAGTCTGTCGAAATGATATGTATAGATGGAGATAAGAACTTTTTACACTCTATCGGCTTATCATTTCCGCCTGGACGAAAAACATTATGGGCAATTCTAGCGTTTGCTAGTAAAGGCTTGCATATCTATGTAAACCCAACCGAAACAACAATTCTCGGATTCAAGGTTGGAACTCCAAAGAAAGCACCAAAAGAACAATTATTTTCATTCTCTACTACTACAGAGTGGAATGTAGAACCAATTTTAAAAAATACATTGTTTGGAAAACGGGTAGATAAATATAATTTATCGCTTAGTATTGCTTATCCTTCAAATGAAGCGGGTACAGTACGAGGAACACTTCTTTTACAAACTCAAAATATTGCAAAGAAAACACTTGAAAAAATGCTTACATATAAATAGAAATTAATGAACTATCATTTAATGCTCTAGAAACAGTTGAATGGGATATACCAAGTTCTTTTGCGATGTCAGTAATCGTCAGCATAACACTAAAGCATCCTTATGACTCGTCAGAAGGAGTTTCAATTGTTTCTTCTTGTGCACGCTCTTTCTCTTCAGCATAGCTCCCAAGGAATACGGATACTGGATGAAGTGTATGAAAGTTTTCACAAATAATTTTCAATACTACCATCATAGGAACTCCAAGAACTAAACCTGTAAATCCCCATAGCCATCCCCAAAATGAAAGTGAAACAATTATAACAAAGGGAGATAATCCCAATTGGCGTCCTTGAATACGAGGCTCTAAAAAATTTCCTAGTGCAAAGTTTACACCTAACATCAGAATTACCGTGGCAATAACGGGGCCTGGTTCT
>CAYJHL010000024.1:0-13159 GCA_964369585.1 uncultured Treponemataceae bacterium
CATCAAGTTCTTCTTTATCTTCTGTGTCACGAATCATTTGAACGTGGTCGGAAAGCCTGCGGATCGGACGAATAATAATTGTAGCCAGTGTGAACGAACCAATAACACCTATTGCAATTGCAAAAAAAGCAATTATAAGTGTTGTTGTAATAATAGTAAATTGAGCATCAGTCAAGGACTGCAACAAGTTATCAATACTAATTTGCATTATTACAATACCACGGGTATACGTTTGTTCAGATCCTTGCCTATATAATACAGGTTTATAAAATAAGAACTCTCTGCTTTCTGTGGAAAAACTTTGAGTATTGAATTCTGGCGTTGAGCCTGAACCAATTACCGATAAAGCATTTAACTGTAGCGTAAGGCTTTCGGTCAATTGGTTAATAATTGACTGAATTTCATTTCTTCGAGCAACAGAATCTTCATCGGTTGCAAGTGCGAGTGAAATACCTTCTTGGGTAAGAGAACTAATATTTTCTGTAATTTCACCTACATCATCAATGGCGGTATTGTTTATCTCAATTGCTTTTTCAATTATAGGATCTATGATTGTATCAGTGTAGCGAGATGAACCTAATACCAACGTTTCCGTATCGATTTTTGAAAGAATATCAGGGTCATTTGAAACCCACACATGATCAAGGTTTGTATTTCGCCCATCAGCTGGCATACCGATAATTGTTGCATACTGGACCTCGTCCATTGATTCTGTTTGGTTAAGTAAGAGTCCCAATTCTAGTAAGTTTGCCGTTGGCATAAAGTTTTTTACACCTGCTGCAAGACTGTCTGACAAAACATTTACACGTTCTTGTAGACCTTCAGTTAGTGTTTCCTCTTGTGTGCCAATAAATACATATCCAAATGGAATTGCAACCAAGAGAATAACAGCAAGAACGAGTGCAGATGTAAATAACATCATTTTATATTTTAAACTCATTCCCTTGCTTTTTAATTCTGCGGATTTTTCCTTAACATCAAATGGCATGGCGCCTCCTGTAATTAATGCTTGTACTTCTTGCTGAACAGCTATGGTATCTTTTGCCGTAACAATTATGCCTCTCATAGCAAAAATCATTCCTAATAGTGCAAGGGCAAAGATTGTCCATAAAAGTACATCGCTAATTTGTATTGTATAATCATATGTTTGAGTTATTGCATTCCAATTTGGATTAAATCTATAGGAGTAATCTCCTACTTTAACTGTTCCAAACTCATCAACTGGTAATAATGGCCCTGACATATAAAGACCACGATCTGTGTGGAGAAGTCCAATTCTATAAAGTCCTTGTTCTAAATTTGAAAACTCAACGTTACGTATTTGTTGGTCAGAAACAAGGGTATAGTCGTCATTTGAAAGTTCGAGTACAAGATCATATGGAGCGATTCCATCTCTATCAATATAAATAGCAGAAATAACTCCATCATAGGTAAAGCCTTTTCCGAATATATTGAGAGACACATTCCCAAACACGTCTGTTCGAGGAACAGCTGTTGTAATTGTAGTGTATGGTATATATTTGTTGAGCAATACTGCGGTGCTTGTAGATTCACCTATATTTCCAACTGAGTCAATAGCAGCTACTGAAAAGAGGTACACACCATTATCTTGATTATTCCATGATGCAATAGTATTGTCAGTGATAATTCTTGATGGTAGTTGCACATTTCTGTTTTGAAGTGCCTCATCTGAAAAATTATCAGGGTTTGCGTTATAACTAGACAAAGGAGCGAGATATTGTAACGAGTAGGTATACCCATCTATTACATCGCTTGTGTCGGTATTTTTCCATTCGAGAGTAAATGTATTTGAGTCCTGAAAACCTGATTCATCAAGGGTAGTTTGCTTTTGTATTTCTGGACTTGCAGGAGGTGTTGTGTCTCTAAAATAGGTAATAACTGCACTATCAGACCAGTTTCCTGCATTGTCTAGGGTTCGTGCTTTTATGTACCAGCGTCCATCTTCTTCTACAAAGGTGGTAAGCCTTTGCTCATCGGGGAAAGCCATAAAACGCTCCGGAGGATTTAGGAATGCGCTTTTTGTGACTATCCATGAATATCCAGCAACCCCAGATGAATCGCTTCCTGTATTTATGTTTACATCTACTCGGTCAGCTGAAGATCTACTCCTTTCTTCAAAAGAAACAGCAGTAAATGTAGGTGGGTCAACATATCTATCAACTGAAAGGCGTATAACTTGAGAGTCTTCATTATTTTGCTGTTGTTCCCAAAATATGTGTAAATCCCTGTTATCATTTGTTACGAGTGGAATACCAAAAACTGATGAAATATTGTCAGTTGATACACGAGTTTCAACCCATAATACGCCTCGTTTTTGGGCAAAATATATATTTTCGAGACCGAATCGTGTGTCAAACCAAAGGATTGTCAATTGATCATTATATGTAAACAAAATAGGTTGGCGTGCAATAACATTTTGTAGCGTAATTTGCTCTATAGAGCCAACTATTTCTCCGCTAGAAGAAAGTTCTGAAATAAATACGCTTGGTGCTTGAGGAGAAACAGGTGTTCTTTCCCATGTTACATAGACTTTGCCTTCAAATGTGTGTAAAAATGGACGCTGATTACTGAAGCTGTTTGAGTCTTGCCCTGTTGCCAAGGTGCTGGTAACGAGTAGAGCATCGCTCCAGTCTTCGCTCGTTGCGCTTTGATTCACCGATGAGTATAATTGGTACGTAATACGATTGTTTGCAGTAATAGTTGATTGAAAAACGACGAGTTCGCCACCATTTGGAAGTGCTGTAAGTGATGGTACGAATGAGTTATCCAGTGGCTGTGACGGTAAAAAATCAGTGAACGCGCTCCATACGATACCATCGTTAGAGCGAGCTATTTCGAGAGAAAATGATTGTTCGACACCCTTAGTTGCAAATACAACGAAACCACCCCTTGCGTCTTTGAAAATACGAGGTGCAACAAGGTCTGTATCATCATTTTGAATATCACGTTTTGTAAAAGTTTCGCCCTTGTTTGATGTTGTATATACTGAAATAGTATTGGGAGATGTTAATACTGCAACAGAAGCTAACCCTGTAGATGTCGCATCGGCAGAAAATAGATTAGGAACCTCCCCTGAATAGGAAAAGGGTCCTGCAAAGCGATCTCTGCGTATCCATTCTTGAGTACTTGTATCAAAAAACTGTGCAGAAAGCCAAATCTCTCCAAAACCTTGATCATTTTGAGTAATATCTTGCCATACAACAAAGGCACTCTCATTTTCCCCTCCCACAGCAGGGAACATTCCTGTCTCTGTTGAAATAGTCCTAGGGTCATCCCAATATAAGTCTTGTGCACCTAATGTTGCTTGTATAGATATGAGAAAAATGAGCATTATGTAACAATATTTACGTAACATCATAATAACGATTCCACCCTACGTTGTAAGTCAATAATTTTTGACGAATTTTCCACCCCTGGAAGTTGTAACAACTGTGTTACAAGCGCTGCAGCAGTAATAGTGTTTCCGTTCGAGAGTTCTTGAACAGCTTGTTGGTAAAGATTTTCTGCCTCTGATGATAAAACAATTACTGCAGCTCCTCCTAAAGAAGTATTAATTCTATCTAAGAGAATTAACGCATCTTGATTATCGGCATTGAGGTCAATAGCTTCACTAAGTAAGGCTAGTGCATTATTGAGTGTAATTTCATCACGAGCGCCTGAATCATATATATTTTCAGCTTCTCGCGTTAAAGTATCCGATTGCGAAATTGCAGCAAGGTTTGGTGGAGGAAGAATAATACCGAGTTCAAGTTCTACTACATAGATAAAATCTTCTAAACCTGGATAATTAGGATTAATTTCATATAAATCGAGTAAATCAATGTATGCTCTAGAACTTGTAGCAGTAGATCGATAGTCAGCTTGCGCTTGTTGGAATTTTTGCGTAAATTGTTCTTGAAAAGCTACAGGATCAATTAGTTCGTCTATTTGTAGAGCTAAAAGGCTCGCCTCTTGATGGAACGGATATAATACTTGAACATCGCGAATTTTATTTCGGGCAAGCTCTAATTCGCCAAGTGCCTGTTCTCTATTGTTACGTGAAAGTAAATTTTCTGCATTGTCATAATGTTGATAGGCAACGTTCAATGTCTGACTCATTTCTGGGTAAAGAGGATCTGTTGACGGAATAGTTCGCCCTGTTGTAATTGAAAGCGCATTTCCTATCAGTGCTTTTAGAGTAACAACCTCAGGGTTTTCTTGAATATTAGTTGAAGCCCATTGTGCTTCAGCTTGTAAAATAAGAGCTTCTGCTTGTGAGAAGTCACTGTTATAATAACTATTTCGAGATTGAGTAATAAAGTTACGAACATTTCGAACAACAATTTCATTTTCAGTGAATGAAATCTCTGACCCTAAAGCTGCAAGTAATTCATCACTTTCTGCAAGAAGATCATCTGTATATTGATACGCAAGAGCTTCATTATACTTTGTTCTAGAACGTTGTAGTGAATCGCGGCTTGCAGCAAAATTTTCTTGGTCTAAGTAATCTTGAGCTTGGGTAAAGCGAAGTACAGCTTCGTTTTGTGCTTGTTGAGCTAGCCGTATTCGTTGGTTTGCCAGCACAATATAATCTTCTGTGTTGATTGTCAAGTTTGTTAAATGAGTAATATCTTCCTGTATGCTAGAGCGCCCAGAAAGGAATGAATCTGAAAAGAGAAGTCCAATGGCAGGCTCTTCTGGTACTGTTTCTAAAAAATCATACTGCACTTGTAGTGCAGCTATGTCGCCTTCAATAGTATTTGAAATATCAGTGAGTATTGTAAGCGCTGATCTAGGATTTGATTGCACTGTAATGTCGAGAGCTTCATTTATAAGAGGTATTGCCTGTGCATAAGGTTCATCATAGGAATTTCGTATTGTACTTGAACCTTGTGCAAGAAATGCAGATATAGTTTCCCATGAAACACGAGTTTCGGTATAGTTTTGCACTGAAAGAGATCTAAACTGGCTATTTAGTGATTGACTCAATGATGAAAGTATTGGATATATAATTGTTTCAGCTTCGCTGAAAAGGTTTTCCTGTGAATCAATTGTATCATGTTCTGATTCTAATGCTGAAAGAGTACTCTGAATCGTTTGAGCTGCACCTATGGCGTTGTTAGCATGACTAACAAGAAAACCTGTATAGGTTTGGGTATTATTTTGAATTGCTGTAGCAGCATCCTGTGGAATAGGGAAAGCTTCTAAAGCCACCTGAGAGTCAGAAAGAGTTATAGCTGCCTCAACAAGTGATTGCGTTTCTGCTGCAAGATATGCATTGAAATCTAATACAGAAGCATAATGAGTATAAGGGTTTTCAATAAAGGTCTCTTGAGTTTCATGTAATAATTGAAATTGGGCTAAAAAATCTTGACCCATGGAAATAATTGATTGCAAATTATCAATTTGAGTGTAAAAATTACTTGCGCTTTGAGCTATTTGATATGATGCTCGAGTCATCAAATTTTGGTTAAGAATGTTTGAGTAATATGCTATCATTGTTGAAAGATTTAGCTTTGTTTGCTCATACATGTCGTTCCATTGTGTGTCCATTGCTTTGACAATATTCGCTTCTGAATCATTTCCTCTACCGAGCAAAAGACGGTATGCGAAAGCAAGGAAAAATGCATCAGTTAACTCAGGATCTTCTTCTTGTAGCAACAATGCTTGCTCTTCAAAATAAAGTCCTGCAAGTATGCTTTCATTGCGTACGCTTGCAAAATTATCTAATGCTGCAGCTACGGCTTGATATTGAGTAAGGGCCGCAGCAATGTTGTTACTTTGTAGAGCTAGATTGTATTGTTCAAATGCTGATATAAAAGATAATTGCAATGATTCAAAATCACTAATTGAATTATATACTACATCAAGCTGGCTAACAACTTCCTGAATCAGCTCAGATTCAAATCCTCTTTCAAAAAAGTCGTCGTAGTAAAGTTCAAATCCGTCAGTAAACCGTTTGGCGCTAGCAGTATAATCTTTTTGATCAAGTAACTCTGTTCCATCAGCAATAATCTGTTCATATAATGCCTTAAAGTAGGTAAATTGTGAAGTGATTTTTATGTTAGCAATAAATTCACGCTCTTCTAAGTTGGGGTTTGTTTCCATGGACTCTAATTCTGCAATGATATCAAGCTTCAACTTATCATTAAGAGGATCGTCAACAAGTATTCGTACTAGCTCATCTGCTTTTGCTTTATATTCGTTTCTCGATTTAAAAATAATATCAATTCTTTGTTGAGCATTATCAAAATCGGTAGGGTTTTCGCGTATGTATTCTTCTACCAATGCAAGCGCTTCGTTAATACGTCTTTCTTCAATCAGCGCGTCAACTTCTATAAGTTGAATAGAAGATTGGTCAGACTGAGCCTTAGAAAAAAGACTTGCGACTATGAGTAATAACAAGCAGCTAAGCAAGTGTTTTTTTAAAATAACTGACCTCCTTCTATACGTGGTTTACACAGTAGTATTAATTTTAATTACTGCAATTGTTTCCTATATTAAAGTATAGTATAACATAAATTCTAATAAAATTCATCGGTGAGCACTAGCCCATAAACTGGGTTCCTTTCACAGAAAAGTGAAAAGAGCATATTTAAACTCATCTCATATTATTTTCGGTATATTTTGTTAAAAAATAATGAAAAAGTTCCGAAAATAATATATAATATGATTGTGTTATCAAAATTTCTAAAATTAATACTCGTGATAGTCCTCATTTTCTTTACACTACCAGTATACTCATTTGATTACACTGACTTTTATGAAAATATTTCCAATGCTTTTTCAGGTTTTGTCGACCCCAATGCGGGTAGTACGGTTTTCCGCTCTCTTTCAATACCTCTTGGAGGGCGCTCTGAAGCAATGGGAAGTGCGTACACTGCCGTAGCCGATGATATAGCTTTTTTGAATTATAACCCTTCAATTAGTTCTGTGCTTCCTAACACGGAATTTGGAGTTTTTCATAATTTTTGGATAGCCGATTCTGCTATTGACTCCATCGCTTTTTCCCAGCGTTCAGGAAATTTAGGATATGGGGCAGCATTAAAAAGCTTTTATGTTCCATTCACGGAATATAATATATTAGGTGAAAAAGTCTCCCAAGGGTATTATTCAGAATCAATTGGAATTTTAAATATTTCGTATAATTTTCTTGCAGGATATGACTTTAAAGGTTTAGCAGTAGGAGCTAATATAAAATTTGGCTTTAGGGGAGTCCCCGATTATGCTGATGATAGCACCAATGATATTATTGTGGGATCAGGCTTGGACCAATCGGCTGTGGCTTTTATGGGAGATGTGGGATTTTTATTGCGGTACAATATTGGAAAGTTTTATTCCTCTCGAGAGCCCAATTTTAATATTGGCTTAGCTTTTACAAATATTGGTGCATCCTTTATTGGATTAGGTACAGCACTGACACTCGATGATCCTCTTCCTACGCAGGCAACCATAGGATTATCTTATAAACCGCTTCGACCTCTTACTTTTACCTTTGATTTTCAGCAACCAATAAATATTTTTGACTTCAGTAAATCGGAGTCATTTGCATTCGGCTTTGGACTTGAAGGAACAATTACTGATTTCTTTTCACTTCAGGGTGGTTTTTTGCTTAAAGGTGGAAACCCTAAAATAAGCTTGGGATCAGAAGTTGACTGGAGAAATATAGCATTTAGCCTTTCTTATTCACTCGATTTAACAACATCCCTTACCCCGGTGAATCGTATTAGTCTTTCTGCAAAAATGAATCTTGGGGACCGAGGTCGTGCAGAGCTACAAAACCAGGTAGATAGTTTATATACTGAAGGTTTAAATCATTATGTGAATGGAGAGTTTTCTAATGCTATTATGATTTGGGAAGAAGCTTTGCAACTATTTCCATTGTTCGATCCGGCAATAGCAGGGATTCGTGCGGCAAATCAATCAATTGAACTACGAACAACCATTCTAGATGTTCAAAATCTCGATGCACAGAATACCACTACTATTGACCAAGAGTAGATATTTTATCTTTTTTTGCAAAAAACCCTATAATTAATCCATTGAAAAAAAGGATATCGTTTTTCACCATGTGTTAACCATTCGGTGCTTATGCTGCTTGCTCCGAGTGAATCAAATATTGTTGAAAAATCTAAAATGCTTTGGACAAACAATTCTAATTCTCGTTCATCTCGTGCAGGATTGTGTGTCATTTTTGCCCAATCAGACGACGATGAAAACAATATTTGTCTGGCAGCAAGATTAAGTGAACGCTCTTTTAGGCCTGTATCATCAGGAAATCTCCGAGCAAGCTCTATCATTCGCTCTACCGCTTTTATGTTGTAGTGAAAAATCCAGCTATTTGTGTTATCAAGTAAATCTTCTGCATAGCCGTTTCCTTCAATTGAGCTCATAAAAAAGGTTGACTTTTGGAAGTCTTGTTTGTTTTCAGAAAGTTCTGATAATGTTGCTGGCTTAATACTCTCACTTTCATGTATGCACTTAAGAACTTCTGATAGCCATGTTATTCCTTCAAACCAGTTTTGGCCGAGCTCTTGTTCATTGAAAACACATAGTAACGATGTTGACTCGCCTTGTAATTCGTTGGAGGCTTCAATTAATCGATCTGTAACACCATCTATGTATTTTTTTGCATCAATTTTTGCCTGATTTGCTGCCGCTTCAAGGTCATACGTTGCATGAGGCGTTGCCTTAGACCAATACTTAAATCCTGTTGCATATCGAGCTTGGTCTTTTTTTAAGAACATTTGTAAATCATCTATAGTTGATTCAAATCCAATGTCTCGATTTTGATCACGATACACAGGATTTAAGAAGAACCCACTTGTTCCAAACACTGATTCCCATCCCATTTTATCATGTGCAAATACTGCTAGAGAATTTTTGCATCTCATTGGAGCAAAAATTCCTTTTTCAGGCGAGGGATCAGCAAAAAGGAAGCCATGAGTATTTAAAATTGTGTAATCAAAACCATATTTTTGAACATTATTTTCAATTCCAGGTGAATATCCCATTAATGGGAGCCAAAATCCTTCGGGCATTGATTTGAAAAACTTTTTATGTGCTATTACACCTGCTTCAATTTGTGCATCAATGAGTTCTGGTGCATGTGTATAGTGAGGTAAATAACAGTGTTCTGCGGTTGTTGCAAGAAACTCAATTCTACCTGCTTTTGCATGTTCCTGAAATTTTAATAAAAGTGTGCCTTGTGTTACTCCTGCAAAATATGAATATGCTTGGCGTAAATTTTTCATATAGCTTTGAGCCAGCGTATGCAAAGTAGGAGAATCTTTTGTTTTTTGTACTTCTTTTTCTCCTAAATCAATGAGGTTTTCAAGCCATAAGGTGTAATGCTCTTGGATGATATAATCATCTAAAAGTGAACATAGTGTGGGCGAAATAACCATATTAATTTTGAAGTCTATGTTGTTCTGTGCAAGCCCATCAAACATTTTTAAAAGAGGTATATATGTATCTGTTATTGCTGGAAAAAGCACATTGTGCCATGCATTTTGCACAAGCGTTGTGTCTTGTGCTGCTGCAGCTAAATTTGGTTGGTGTAACACTATACAAAGAACCGTAGAGTGTTTAGTTGTGTTTTGTTTCATAGTTTATTAATCCCTGACAAATGAATGTCGATGCTCATTATAATGCGATTTCAATATAGATTGTAGACCAGACAAAGATTGAATTGTCGGACATGTCTTTTGTATGTTTTCAAGACTGATATCCAACGGAATTCGAGCTTTGAGAATCCTTTGTGAAGTTGCAAGTACTTCCTTTTCCTTATCGTCAAAGGTTACCAACAGTGATACATGAAATGCTGGTAAGTCTGAAGAAAGTAAAAAGAATTGCTCTCTGTCCGATTGGTTTATTTGAATATCAAATGTATCGGCAACTTCATCAGTTTCGGTGTCTTTATGGTATGAAAACCGAATTACAAAAGACTCGAATGATGGGTCTCCTAAGTAAGATAAATACGTTTCTTGCTTAAAATCCCATGTAACGTAGCACCATGCAGGGTTTCTAAGAACTGCAATAATCTTGTTTTCATTGTATGAAAAGGGTAGTTCTAAAGAATCTACAGTCTTTTCCTCCAAATCGTCTGTTGTTGATTTTTGCTCTTCAAGTAAATCAAGAATTTCAGTAATAATAAAGCGACGTGTCAAATTTTCAGCTTCAATTCCATAGTCATCACTTAAGGCGATTAAATCAGTAGATGATAGTGTTTCCAAATAGGAACGCGTTAACTCATTTTTCCCCATATCCTCAACCTTCCTTACGGTCATGATGAATGTTATTGGCACTTGTGTCAATAGCTAAAAGGGGAAACTTCACAAGTTTTTCAATTTATTATTCGTTTCATAGAGAACTTGTGGCATCTTTTGTTAATGTAAAGCTATTAGGTAGAGGTATAGAAAATTCCGTTAAGCTGGTATTTGTTTCATTTTTGATATACTTTGTTGGAATAGAAAGCTTAAAGGCAATGAGCTGTAGTTTTTTTATGCCAAAATATTTTTTTACTAATTTATTATTCTTAAAGTTACCATGTTTGTCATCGCCAGCAATAGGTATTCCTATTTTTGCAAGGTGGATTCTAATTTGATGCATTCTTCCTGTTGCAATTTTTAAGCGAACTAAGCTGAGTAGTTGAGTTTGACATGTGTTTTCATACTCATAGGTGCATGAAAATGTTTGTTCAACTGAAAAATAAGTTGTGGCAACTTTCGATACCCCCTTTTGAATAATGGGTTCAGTTATTTGCCCGGTTTTTTTCTCTATATCGCCTATGCATAATGCATAATATTCTTTTTGGATGTCTTTTCCTGATACTAGCTCCGTCCATTCACATGCAGCAGCAGAGTTTTTTGCTACAATGAGAAGCCCTTCTGTATCTTTGTCTAATCGATGTACAAGATATATTTTTTTTCCTACTTGCTTTGCAAAAACAGTATCAACACTATGTACTACACCTTGTCCACCTTGCGTAGCGAGACCAGGAGGTTTGTGAATAATGTAAATATTTTCGTTTTCATATATGATAGGTATAATATTCATCCGATATACTATACAGTATATCTTTTTTATCTTCAAGTCTATACTAAAGAAGGCACTATGAAAAAACTATTACAACTGATTCTTATTACGACATTGTGTGTATCGTACATTACAGCTGAACAAATGCAGTCACCTACATGGGGGTATTCTCTCGACTTACCAGAGGGTTTTGACTTAACATCCAGCCAAGAAGGGACAAGATATCAATTTGATCACTCTTTGCTTCCCATAACCCTTATTATTGCATCATATCCAATGGAACGATATGAAACTGCCAGAGAAGCCCTTGAAAATGCCTATACGTCACTACAATTACAAGGTGAAATAGAATCTGTTCGTTGGAAGCATACCGATAACTCTGTTGGAGTTTTTACAATAGGTTCATCAGGCTCTGAATATTCAGGTTGGGCTGCATCAGTATTGTTACCAGATAATAAGGGAACAACAGTTTTTTTGAGCTACGCCCCTAAAGAACAGTTTGCCCAGTGTGAACAGGTAATTGTATCAGCCCTTGATTCTATTGACACTCTTCAAGGAAGTGTGCTGGACGGAGGTTTGTTTACAACATATGCCTTCCCAAAAGAAGGTGATGAGAATATTACTTTAAATGTAAATGGTCAAAAAATAATGACAACAATTGATAAAGTTGATGTTATGGCAAGTGATTTTGTTGTGCAAAGAGAATATGCTATTCTAAGTTTTTTTGCAAATACCCCTATGTGGAAAGAAGCGTGGCAACGTTTTTACCGCGTAATTTATCGTGATTCTCACAAAAGATTGCAAAAGGCCTCTTATGCAATATATTATACCTTGAGAGATTCAATAGTAAGTAACAGTAATGCAGACTTTGATACAAAATTAACTCAAACGTTATTATCCTGGGTTCAGAACTTTGAGTATGTGAGAATACCACTAGGAACAGATTTTGTCCCGCTTCCTGCTGTTATAAGCGGAAGTGGCTCTGACTGTGATAGTCGAGCTCTTCTTTTAGCTGTTATAATGAGTCATATGGGGTATGATACAATGTTATTTGTGTCTAGGGAATACAGTCATGCACTCTTTGGAATTGCAATTGACGGTGAGGGTGCCCGTCTTGATAGTGGAGGGGTGAGTTTCTTACTAGGGGAAACAACAGCCCCAGTTTCCTTAGGGCTTGTTCCTCAAGATATGAGCGATATACTAAAATGGATTGATATAGAGGGATTATAAGAAAAATTTTATGGTAGGTCAGTTGCGTCTACAAGAAGTGAATATACCTCTTGTGCCGTTTCTGCCTGTAAAAGCGCATCTCGCAACTCTCTGTTTTTTAGCTTTGAGCTAAAAAATGATAATGTTTGTAAATAATATGCATGCTGATTGTATGCTGCAGCTATCATAAACATAAGATGTACAGGTTCATCATCTATTGTTTGAAAATCTATAATATCAACTTTGCTAATACCAACTGCCATTACAAGATCTGTAACAGAAGAAAGGCGAACGTGAGGTATTGCAATTCCTCGTCCTATTGCGGTTGACATTAAGTCTTCTCTTTTTAGAATTTCATTGGTAAGCTCTTCTGAGTTTTTTATTTGTGGAGCTGAACAAAGAGTGGTTGCTAAAGCGGTTAACGCATCGTGCTTTGTTGAATGATTTAAAAAAACTATTCTGTCTGGTGATAAAATATTTCGTATTTGTACTTGGCTTGATACTGTAGATGTTTTTGCTCCCGCGGAAAGGCGATCATTTACCCATTTTTCTATTTCGCATTTTTTGAATCTCCATACAGTTCCAATTTTTCCCGATGGAATTTCACCTTTTTGCGCCCAATCATAAACGGTTCTTTCTGATACTCGTAAATATTTAGCTACTTCCTCAATTGTAAGAATATCGTCTTCCATTTTTTTTCTCCTGCCTTTCCGTAAAGAATGTACTAGTAATTTTTTTTGATACATCATAGTTGCACAAGTGAGAACAACATTTTGCATAATATATCCAATTTTGTCAAGTATGGATACAGTGCATGTTTTTACTCACTGTGCATTATTATTAAAAGTAAGGGTTAAAGCTTTGCTGAAAAAGTCTTTTTGCCCAAAATTTCCACTTTTCAAAACAAGTCGTA
>CAYJHL010000024.1:13259-16816 GCA_964369585.1 uncultured Treponemataceae bacterium
TAAAAATTGATTCTGCATTTATTTCATTGCTGAGCAACTTTTCAGGATTTACTTCAAATGTGATGTTTCCCTGATCTTTAAAAAACTGTACTTGCTCTTTTGTCATCTTTGAACAACTACCAGCTAAAACTAAACCTCGGCCATTTGTAGAAAGAGAAATATCTTCGATTGTATCTTTAGGTGCGTCTTTATACAGCCTTCCTAGGTGAAAAAGTATTCCTGAGCCACCTGATAATATATAGTTATCCTTAAAAAGTTCTGCAATTTTTATGCCGTGCGCCTCAGTCATAAAGTCAGGAGCCACATAAAAGTGCTTATGCGTTTTTGCATAATTTGCAATAAGGCTATTAATGTCTTCTGTATTACTTTCAAGTTGCTCATGGTAAATTGAAAGGGTGGGGTACTTACCTTGTTCTTTCATTAAAAGCGCAATACTAGACTCCCACATAGGAGTTAAAGGATGGTCTTTCATGTGAGATTCACTAAGCGGAATTCCATCAACATAAAGAATGCCATTTTCTACAATACGCTTGTTAATAGGAAGTGCGGGGCACAATATGGAATACGGTGAATTATATTTTTCTAAGACTGCATCAAGTACAGGTCCAATGTTTCCTTCTTTCGTTGAATCAAATGTAGAGCAATATTTAAAGTAAAGGTGTTTTGAATTGTGCTTTGTTAGCCAATCAAAGGCTATAATGCTTTCTTTTATTGCTTCGCTTTTTTCTTGAGTGCGGCTTTTTAAGGCAACAACGATTGCATCGCATGGTTGAGCTATGTCGTTTTTTGGAACTCCATTCGCTAAAATAGTGCGCAATCCTGCTTTACGTAAAAAAGAGGCAGCGTCACTAGCACCAGTGAAATCGTCAGCAACACAACCAATGAGAACAGTATTGTTAGTAATGTGAGTCTCCTTCATAGATTATTTTTTTAGCTCGTGGAGGGCATCGTAGGTGAATAGCTCTCCTAGAGTTGTATGTACAAGACTGTCTTTTGCATTTCCGAATGTTACAGGTAATTCAGGAGGAGCAAACTCTGTTAATGCTTGCCTGCAAATTCCACATGGGCTTACAGGGTAGTCGGCTGTTGGCGTTGCAATGGCTATTGCTTTGAAAGTTCTATAGCCTTTGGTAACGGCAGTAAAAAGAGCAGTTCGTTCGGCGCAGTTTGTAACGCCAAAGGACCTATTTTCAATGTTTGCACCTGTGATAACCGTGCCATCCTCTGTTAATAATGCTGCTCCAACAGGGAAATTTGAATATGGTGAGTATGATTGTTTTGATGCCTCTAATGCAATATCGTAAAGTTCTCTAATATCCAAAAATAGCCTCCAAATAAAACTTTGTAATGCGTTTCGCCTCTTGACTAGAGAGGCTACTCTATTATACCATACCATAGCATGAAAATAAATAAAAAAAATGTTCCCTTTGTTGGAATTCTCATTCTTTTTTCAGTTTTGTACGTGTTTTTTGCAATAAAACCTGCAAGAAATTCTCTTCAGTTTATTCCACAATGGACTATCGACATTGATGTCGATGCTATAGCACCTACTAATTCACAAGTTTTTCCTTTTAAACTAGGCCAAAAAATTGGATACTACACCCCTGACGGTGCGATTGCATCAATGCACATTCTTGAAGAAAAAGGGGTTGTTTCAAATCACTTCTATGCTCCCTTTTCCACAAATGCAGAGGAAATAGATTTTTTTACTGCCAGTGGTGATAAAGCTGGTGTTATTCAAAATGCTGGATTTCCTTATTTTGTAGATGACAGAATCTTTTTGTTCTATCCTTCTGGAAATGCATTTTCATTTCATTCAACTGATGGGACAGAACAATGGAGTTATGAAAACTATGTACCGATCACGGCTTTTTATTCTAATATAAATGGTATTGTCGCCGGATATGCAGATGGTAGTGTTATCGTTTTTGATCTTAAAGGAAATGTTTTGCAGGAGTTTTCTCCTGGCGGAAGTGAATATGAAATAATTTTTGCCGCATCAATGTCTCCGAGCGGTCGATACGTTGCGTGTTTATCTGGATTAGACAAACAAAGAGTGGTTGTTTTTGATATTGAAGGCAGTACGGGTAAAATTATTTTTCATGAATATGTTGAAGAGCCTGTGTATGATCAGCGCTTAGTATATTTTAGCAATGATGAGCAATATGTATTTATAAATGCAAAAGATTCTGTAATTATTGTTGATATTGAAACAAAAGTCGAAAAAAGAATTCCTGTTAATGGGAAGGTTATTAGTGTTAAAGAAATCTTTGATGGCGAATATTATTTTGTGTTAAGCAAAGATAGAGATACTAGCACGGTAAGTGTGTATAATAAGCACTTATATACTGTTGGCTCTTTTACTTTTGATGGGAAAAATAGCTTTATACATACCGACAATGAATTTATCTATGTAGGTAGCGAAAATACAATTTCAAAAATACTCGTTAAAAAAGAAAATTAGTGAGTACAAACGATACAAGTGGGAGAAAAAAGTGGCAAAAAAAATAAAATGCAGTGTAATTGTTATAAATAGTATCATTCTTTTTCTACTGGGGTCTATGTTACCAGCTTTTGAATGGCCGCAAACTCCAATTGTTGCTCGTTCATTATTTTCAGAAATGAGAGGGGATGGCTTTAATACTTCGTTTGTATTTTCCTCACCAGGAGAAGTAGCTGCTGCTGAGAGTGGGCAGGTAGTAATGTTTCTTGAAGATAATCAAAGTAATATGGAGTGGTTTGATTCACCATTAGGAAATACGGTTTTAATTGCGCATAAAAATGATATGCTGTCTGTTTATTCAAATCTTGTTAATGTAAAGGTGTACCAAGCCGATGTTAACGTAGAAATAGGCGAAATTATTGCTTTAAGTGGACAATCTGCCTGGAAAGAAGAAAATGACGGTGCCGTTTTTCAAGTAATAGATACAAAAATGAAAACGCTTATAAACCCTATTGTGTTAATGCAAACGCTGCCAGAAAGTGCTCGAGTAGCAATTTCTGGTCTTGTTGCTGTAGACAGAAGTGGAAATACGTATACTCTGTATAATGGGGCATCTTTACATGCAGGCCCATACACCTTATATATGCAACGACCAGAAAACGGGATGGTGCATAAATCAAGTGTAACTCTAAATGGTGAACTAAAAGAAGCAATTAGTTATGACACTATTGGCCAAGAAGGAAACTCCTTGGTTGTGTATGGTAACAAAAGCTATAAATTTGACGATGTATACCCTGATGAAACTACTATGAGGCTCGCAGAATTACTGCTTTCTCGAGGGACAAATACAATTGAAATATCCCTCTCAAATGCAGGTGGAACGCAAACTTTTGCCCGCTATAGAATAAGCGTGAATTAATACGTAAAAACTGACTTCCTTGTCAGTTTTTACTATTGAGTTTCGCGCATACTCGAAGAAAAGAGATTAGCACGAAACTCATTTATTTGGAGTTTTGTGCCCTCCTTAGCACGCTCGTTTTATGCCTCATAGACAACCACAATTAATATTACTTGTTGAAACCTGTAAATGATTAACAAAGCTAAAGAATCTTTA